>JBFIFF010000046.1:0-9658 GCA_041602955.1 Gammaproteobacteria bacterium
CGGCGACTTCCACTGGTTCGACGTCGACCCGGCCGCCTTCCGTCGCGTCGAGGCGGTGGTCGCAGACCACCGCGCGCTGCGCGGCAACGTGGAGACCGAACTCGCGTCGGGGCACGGCGACGCCGGTTGTGGCTGTGCCTACCCGGAGTGGGTCGACGACGCCGAGGTGGCGCGCTCCAACGCCATCCTCACGCGCCTCGCCGAGACCGCCGCGGCGCTGCCCGGGGTGCGCGAACGGCTGGCCGCGCTGCCGATCTACCTGCGCGCCCGGGTCGGCGACCTGGCGCTGGCGGTGGTGCACGGTGACGCCGAGTCGCTAGCCGGCTGGGGTTTCGCGCAGGAGGTGATCGACGACCCGCTGCAGCAGCAGAAGATCCGCAAGTGGCTGGCTGCCGCCGAGGTCGACCTGTTCGCCAGCAGCCACACCTGCCTGCCGGTGGCGCTGTGCCTCGACCACGGCGGCGAGCAGCGTGCGCTGGTCAACAACGGCGCCGCCGGGATGCCCAACTTCAGCGGCGACCTGCGCGGGGTGATCACCCGCATCGCCACCACCCCGAGCCCGGTTCCGGCCTTCTACGGCACCCGGCTCGCCGCGGCGCACGTCGACGCGCTGCCGGTGGCCTACGACGTGGCGGCATGGCACCGCGACTTCCTGGCCAGCTGGCCGCCCGGCTCGCCGGCCCACGCCAACTACTTCAGGCGCCTGACCCGGGGGCCCGACTACCGCCTCGACGCCGCGGTGCGCCACGGCGTCGACCAGAAGCAGAAGTGCTGGTACAGCCACCTCTCGGCGCGGGTCCGTGGCTGAACCCCGGCCGCCGCGGCCGGATCAGCCCTCAGGCGTTGAGCGCGCGCAATTCCCGTAGCGCCACGGAGAGCATCGCGAAGTCGGGCGTTCCGCTGGCGCGCAATTCCTCGCGAATCTCGCCGAAGCGGGCCAGCCGGGCCGCCTCGGTGTCGATCCATCGCGCCACGCGCGCCGCGCCGTCGCTGCTCTCCCCGTCGTCCTGCAGCACGCTGGCGGTCAGCGTGCGCTGCTGGGCCAGGAGGTCTTCGCGCAGGGCCGCGCGGGCGAGCGACTGCCAGTGGTTGTCGCGCACCAGGGCGGTGATCTGCTCGTAGAGCCAGTGCAGCCCGAGCCGTTCGCCGATGCCGAAGTAGACACTGGCGACGGTGACCACGTCGGCCTTGCAGGTCGCCGCGACGTCGACGATGTCCAGGCCAGGCGGCAACGAGGTCAGCCGCGCGACCCGCCCGGCGAGCGTGGCGTCGACCCCGCTGGCCTGGAACTGCTGTGCCTTGTCCTGGATGCGGCGAGACTGGTCGGCGCCGAGCAGGCCGTCCAGGGCGGCGTCGAGCGCGGTGATCCCGGGGCCGTAGTGGGTGACGGTCGCGTCGATCGGCAGCGGGTGCGGCCCGCGGCGCAGCAGCCAGCGGGTGGCACGCTCGCCGAGCTTGCGCACCTCGAGGAGCATCGCGATCTGCACCGCTGCCGGGACCAGGTTGTCGAGGGCCTCGATCTCGGCGCAGACGTGGCTGAGGCCGAAGATGCGTCCGGCGATCGCCCAGGCGCGCACCAGGTCGGCGGGCGAGGCACCGGTCTCCTCGCCGAGGCGGAAGGCGAAGGAGATGCCGCCGCGGTTGACCACCGCATTGGCCAGCTGGGTGGCGACGATCTCGCGCCGCAGCCGGTGCCCGGGCATCTGCGCGGCGTAGTTCTCGCGCAGCGGGGTCGGGAAGTAGTCGAGGAGGGTGTTGGCAAGATCCGGGTCCCCGGGCAGGTTGCTGTCGAGCAGGGCCTCGTTGAGCCCGATCTTCACGTAGGCCAGCAGCACCGCGAGCTCGGGACGGGTCAGGCCGCGGCCGCGGGCGCTGCGCTCTGCGATCTCCTCTTCGTCGGGCAGGAACTCGATCGCGCGGTCGAGGGCGCCGCTCTTCTCGAGGCGGCGGATCAGTCGGACGTGGACGTCGAACATGGCCGCGGCCTGTGTCTCGGCGACGCCCAGCGCCTCGGTCTGCAGGTAGTTGTTGCGCAGGACCAGCCCGGCCACCTCCTCGGTCATCTGCTCCAGCAGCTTGTCGCGCTGCTTGCCGGTCATGTCGCCCGCGGCGACCACGGCGTTGAGCAGGATCTTGATGTTGACCTCGTGGTCGGAGCAGTCGACGCCACCGGAGTTGTCGATGGCGTCGGTGATGACGTGCACGCCGCGGGTCGCCGCCTCGATCCGCCCGCGCTGGGTCAGGCCGAGGTTGCCCCCCTCGCCGATCACCCGGCAGCGCAGCTCGGTGGCGTCGATGCGCACCGCGTCGTTGTTGCGGTCGCCGACGTCGGCATGGGTCTCGCTGCGTGCCTTGACGTAGGTGCCGATACCGCCGTTCCACAGAAGGTCGATCGGGGCGCGCAGGATCGCCCGGATCAGCTCGTTGGGCGTGAAGCGGCTCTGCTCGACGCCGAGGGCGCGCATCGCCTCCGGCGCCAGTTCGATCGACTTGACGCTGCGCGGCCAGATGCCGCCACCGCGGGAGAGCAGCGTGCGGTCGTAGTCGTCCCAGCTCGAGCGCGGCAGGGCAAACATCCGCTGGCGCTCGGCGAAGGTGCCCGCCGCGACCGGGTCGGGGTCGATGAAGATGTGACGGTGGTCGAAGGCGGCGATCAGGCGGATCTTGTCGGACAGCAGCATGCCGTTGCCGAACACGTCGCCGGACATGTCGCCGATGCCCGCGGCGGTGAACTCGTCGGCCTGGGTGTTGACGCCGAGTTCGCGGAAGTGGCGCTTGACCGACTCCCACGCGCCGCGCGCGGTGATGCCCATCTTCTTGTGGTCGTAACCGGCGCTGCCGCCCGAGGCGAAGGCGTCGTCGAGCCAGAAGCCGTAGTCGCGGGCCACGCCGTTGGCGATGTCGGAGAAGGTCGCGGTGCCCTTGTCGGCGGCGACCACCAGGTAGGGGTCGTCGCCGTCGTGGCGCACCAGCCGCGGCGGCGGCACGACGGCACCCTCGACCAGGTTGTCGGTCAGGTCGAGCAGGCCGCTGATGAAGGTCTTGTAGCAGCCGATGACCTCGGCCTGCACCGCCTCGCGATCCCCCGAGGTCGGCAGCGCCTTGCACACGAAACCGCCCTTGGAGCCGACCGGCACGATCACCGCGTTCTTGACCATCTGCGCCTTGACCAGGCCGAGGATCTCGGTGCGGAAGTCCTCGCGGCGGTCGGACCAGCGCAGGCCGCCACGGGCCACGGAGCCGCCGCGCAGATGCACGCCCTCGATCCGCGGGCTGTAGATGAAGATCTCGAACTTAGGCCGCGGTGCCGGCATGTCCGGGACCCGCTGCGGGTCGAGCTTGAACGACAGGTAGGGCTTCGGCTCGCCGTCGGCGCCGGGCTGGAAGTAGTTGGTCCGCAGGGTCGCGTGGATGGTCAGGAAGAACCCGCGCAGGATGCGGTCCTCATCGAGGTTGGCCACGGCGTCGAGGGCGGACACGATCGCCTCGTCGAGGGCCGCGCAGGCCGCCATGCTCTCCGCGGTGCGGTCCGGGTCGAAGCGGGCGAGGAACAGGTCGACCAGCATGCGGGCGATCTTCGGATTGGCGTCGAGCGCCTGCTCCATGTACTCCTGGCTGAAGGTGGCGCGCACCTGGCGCAGGTACTTGCAGTAGGCGCGCAGGATGACGATCTCGCGCCAGGCGAGCTGGGCGCGCAGGGCCAGCCGGTTGAAGCCGTCGTTCTCGGCCACGCCGTGCCAGACCTGGGAAAAGGTCTCCTGGAACTTGTCGGCGATGGTCTCGAGTTCGACCGTCTCCTCGTGGTGCTCGAGGGTGAAATCGTGGATGTGGATCGGTTGCACGCCGGCGGGGTGGATGGCGCTCGGGCTCTCGCCGAGGATGCGCAGCCCCATGTTCTCGAGCATCGGCAGGGTGTCGGAGAGCGGGATCGGGCGCCCGGGATGAAACAGCTTGAAGCGCAGCTGGTCGGGCGGCAGCTCCGGGGGCTGGTAGAGCGTCATGGCGAGATCCTCGCCGGATTCGACCAGGCACTCCATCTTGGCGATGTCGAAGTGGGCGACGCGCGCCGCGAAGCGCTCGCGGTAGTCGGCGCGGAAGGCATCGGCGTAGCGGTTGTAGAGGCGCAGGCCCTGCTCCTCGCCGAGCTGGGCGAGCAGGGCGTCGTGCAGTTCGTCGCGCCAGTCGCGGGTGGTCGCGGCGAGGCGCTTCTCGATGGTCGCGACCTCGAGGCTGGAGGGCTCCACCGCACCGACGCCGATGATGAAGTGGCAGCGCACCAGCACGGAGACCGAGAGCTGGGTGCTGAAGTCCAGGCACTGTCCGCCGAGCGCCTCCTCGAGGACCGCGGTGATCTTCTTGCGCACCTGGGTGTTGAAGCGGTCGCGCGGCACGAACACCAGGCAGGAGTAGAAGCGGTTGAACGGGTCGCGGCGCATCAGCAGGCGGACGCGCTGGCGCTCCTGGAGGTGCAGGATGCCCAGCGCGATGCGCAGGAGCTCGTCCTCGTCGATCTGGAACAGCTCGTCGCGCGGGAAGTTCTCGAGGATGTTGAGCAGCGCCCGGGCGCCGTGGCTGCCGGCCGGGTAGCCGGCGCGCTTGACGACGTAGGCCACCTTGCTGCGCAGCAGCGGGATCTCGCGGGTGTTGCGGTTGTAGGCGGCCGCCGAGTAGAGGCCGAGGAAGCGGCGCTCGCCGGTGACTCGGCCCTCGGCATCGAAGCGCTTGACGCCGATGTAGTCCATGAACGCCGGTCGGTGCACCGTGGAGCGGCGGCTGGTCTTGTTCACGATCAGCAGGCGCGGCTCCAGGGCGATCTCGCGTCCCATGGCATCGAGCTCGATGGCGCCCTGCTCCGAAGCGCCGGCGAGCAGGCCGAGACCGCTTCCGGGCACCGCCTCGAGTCGCGACGCGTCGCCGGCCAGCGCGTACTCGCGGTAACCGAGGAAGGTGAAGTGCTCGGAGGTGATCCACTCGAGGAACGCGAGGCCCTCCTCCAGGTCCTCGGCCGGGATCGGCGGCGGGGTCGTGCGGCAATCGGCCACGATCTCGAGCATGCGATCGCGCATCGGCAGCCAGTCGCCGACGATGGTGCGCACCTGGGCCAGGACCTGTTCGATCTCGTCGCGCAGCGCGTCGAGCAGCGCCGGCTCGGTCTGGCGATCGACCTCGATGTGCATGATCGACTCGGCCTGCGCGCGGTCCTCGCGCGCCTCCTGCCCGGCCACCGCGACGAGCGTGCCCTCCGCATCGCGCTCGACGCGCAGCACCGGGTGGACGATCAGGTGGCTGTCGAGGCTGTGCCGGTTGACCACCAGGCGCACCGAGTCGACCAGGAACGGCATGTCGTCGGTGACCACGTCGACGATGGTGTGGGTCGACTGCCAGCCGTGCTGTTCGACCTGCGGGTTGTAGATATGGACCTTTGGCGTGCCCGGTTTTCTGCGCCGCAGCAAATTGAAGTGGGCCAGCGCCGCGCCGTAGAGGTTGGCCGGATCCCGCTCGACGAGGTCCTCCGTGGAGGTGCCCCCGTAGTAGAGGCGGACGAACGCGCCGACGAGTGCGCGATCCGGTTCGGAGACGTGTTCGTTGACCAGCTCCACCAGGCTGTCGAGGATGGATTGGCTCTCCTCTCGGCTAAGTTCGGACATGGTCACATCCTCTTTCCGGGTGGCAGGCAGGGTGCAGCGGGGAGCAGATCGAAGACTAGTCGATTGTGCAGCGCACTGCCACGCGCGGCGAGGCTGGTATCATCGGCGTCCCACCCAGAAACGACGGAACGGCCCATGCAGCCCGAAAACCCCAAGGTCCTGATGTCGACCACCCACGGCGACATCACCCTCGAGCTCGACGCCGCCAAGGCGCCGGTCACGGTCGAGAACTTCCTCGGCTACGTGCGCGACGGCTTCTACGACGGCACCATCTTCCACCGGGTGATCGACGGCTTCATGATCCAGGGCGGCGGCTTCACCCAGGACATGCGCCAGAAGCCGGCCGGAGCGCCGATCGAGAACGAGGCGGGTAACGGTCTGGACAACCTGCGCGGCACCATCGCCATGGCGCGAACCCAGGTGGTCAACAGCGCCACCGCGCAGTTCTTCATCAACGTCGCCGACAACGACTTCCTGAACCACCGCGACACCACGCCGATGGGCTTCGGCTACGCGGTCTTCGGCCGTGTGGTCGAGGGGATGGAGACCGTGGACGCGATCCGCAAGGTGGCGACCGGCAACGTGGCCGGGCACGGCGACGTGCCGACCGAGGCGGTCACCATCGCGTCGGTGACGGTCCTCTAGGATCCCTCGCGCAGGCCGGGCCTCGGCCCGACGGGCCCGGATCGTTCGCGAGCGCGCGGGCGGATCGGTGTCGGACCGAAGTCCGACCTGCGGCGCAGGTCCGCTGGCAGGCGCCGGGTCAGGCCGCGCCCTGCAGCGCCTGGTGCAGGGCCTGGAACTCCCCGGTCAGCTTGTGCCGGCGGTCGAGGTAGACCATCGGCCGCGCCTGCTCGTGCGACTCGCGGATGCGCACCGAGCTCGACAGGTAGGCGTCGAGCACCGGCAGCCCCTCCTCGCGCAGCTGGTCGACCAGCTGGCGCGGCAGGCGCGCGCGCGACTGGAACTGGTTGACCACGATGCCTTCGACGTCGAGTTCGTCGTTGTGGTCGGCACGGATCTCGGCGACCGCGTCGAGCAGGGCGTAGAGCGCCTGGCGCGAGAAGTCGTCGCAGTCGAACGGGATCAGCACCCTCTCGGCGGCGATCAGCGCCGAGCGGGTGTAGAAGTTCAGCGCCGGCGGCGTGTCGATCCAGATGGCGTCGTAGTCGGCCACGGCGGTCAGCGCCTCGCGCAGCTTGAACATCTTGTAGCGTGACTCGAGCTTGACGGCGAGGTCGCCGAGCTCCGGTCCGGAGGCGAGCAGGTCGAGGTTTTCGAACGGCGTCGCCTCGACGTAGTCGGCCAGCGTGCGCCGGGCGAAGCTGAAGCCGAGGACGTCATGGTAGAAGCCGGGCATGCCGCCCGCCCACTCGGCCCCGTCATCGCGCGCGCGCAGGTAGCGCGTGGCGTTGGCCTGGGGATCGAGGTCGACGACCAGCGTGCGCAGCCCCTGGCTGGCACCGATCGCGGCCATGTTGCAGGTGATGGTCGACTTGCCGACGCCGCCCTTCTGGTTGAACACGACACGCGTGGTCATGGGAGCCTCCCTGTGCACGCCGCCGCGGGAGTGCGGAGGCGAAGGCGCAAGGGTACGGATCGGCACGCCGTTTGGCCACCTCGGTGCCGTCGATCGCGCGATGCGGTCTCCGCGGTTCGGGATGACCCCGGTCGCGTCAAGGGGTGTCGGGCCGAAGCCCGACCCGCGAGGCCGACATCACCAGGGGGGGCGGCTCAATGGCGCGTGGTGCCGGGCGGCGCGTCGATGGGCTGCGCGCACGGGCCGGCGTGGTGATGGACCAGCTTCCACGCGCCGTCTTCGACCACGAACAGGTTGGTGGCCGCGAGCAGGTTGTCGCCGACCTGCTCGTAGCAGAGCACGTAGCCGAAGTCGTGGCCGGCGCAGGCGCGCGGATCGCGGAACGTGACCGTGGCGACCTCGTCGACGGCGCGCAGGATGTCGCGCCAGCTGGCCAGGACTGCTTCGCGACCGTGCAGCGCGGGCCATCCCGGGTGGATGCAGCTGAGCGGCCGGGTGCGGGCCCACACGGCTTCCATGGCGGCGGCGTCGGCGGTGCGGAACGCGGCGTAGAACGCGGCGTTCGCCTCCAGCAACGCGGGACCGGGATTGCCCACAGCGCCCCGGCGTCAGCTCCAGACGCCGGGCGGCGGGGCGTAGCTGTCGAGCACGCGCATGTAGTTGGCGCGCTCGTAGGCGGCCGGGTCGCGGGTCTTCTGCTGGCTGACGCTGCCGATCAGCTGGCGCAGCGAGTCGTACTCGCGCTCCTCCAGCCAACGGGCCAGACCGTCGACGGTCTCGGCCAGGCGGGCGGGGCCGTGCTGCAGCAACGCGCTGCACATCTGCGCAACGTCGGCCCCGGCGAGCAGGACCTTGAGTACCTGCTCGGGTCCGTGCACGCCGCCGGTCGCGGCCAGGGAGAGGTCGACGCGGCCGTGCAGCATGGCGATCCAGCGCATGCGCAGCAGCAACTCGTCCGGGGTCGACAGCTTGAGGCTGGGCAACACCTCGAGGGTGTCGAGGTTGATGTCGGGCTGGTAGAAGCGGTTGAACAGCACCAGCCCGTCGGCCCCGGCCGCGGCCAGGCGCCGCGCCAGCTCGGCCAGCGAGCTGAACTGTGGGGAGAGCTTGACCGCGATCGGGATGGTGACCTGGTGGCGCAACTCGGTCAGCAGATCGACGTAGCGCGCCTCCACCGCGGTGCCGCTCTCGTCGATGTCGGAGGCGATGTAGTAGGTGTTGAGCTCGAGAGCGTCGGCGCCCGCCTCCTGCAGCTCGCGGCCGTGCTCGACCCAGCCACCGGTGGAGACCCCGTTGAGGCTGGCGATCACCGGGATTTGCAGCGCCTGCTTGAGCCGGTGCAGCTGCTCGAGGTAGTCGTCGAGCCCGGTGTGGTAGCCGCCGGGCACCGGCAGCGGCGAGGTCGCCTCCGGGCTGCCGGTGTCGCGCCCGTGCATGAAGTGGTCGAGGGCCTCCTGCTCGTTGATCAGCTCCTCCTCGAACAGCGAGTACATCACCAGGGCCGCCACGCCGGCGTCCTCGAGGCGTCGCGCGCTGTCGAGCGAGCGTGACAGCGGCGAGGCGGAGGCGACCAGCGGGTTCTTGAGTTGCAGGCCGAGATAGGTCGTGCTGAGGTCCATTGCCATCTCCTCGGCGCCGTCAGTCGGCGCGTTCCTCATCGTCGGCGTCGGGCTCCGGGTAGCTGATGCCGGCCAGCTGCTGGTAGTGGAAGTAACGGTCGTGGTTGCGCTTCTCCGAGACGTGCAGCAGGTGTCTCGCCTTGGCCGAGTCGGTGCGAAACAGCATGCTGAACCGGGTCTCGCTGGCGAGGAACTCCTTGTACGGCACCGACGGTGGCTTGGAGTCGAGCTGCAGCGGGTTCCGGTTCTGCGCCAGCCGGCGCGGGTCGTAGCGCAGCAGGTTCCAGTGGCCGCTGTCGACCGCCAGGTTCTGCTGGCGCAGGTTCTGTGACAGGTGCACCCCGTGCTCGATGCACGGCGCGTAGGCGAGGATCAGCGACGGGCCGTCGTAGCTGTCGGCCTCGAGGAATGCCTTGAGGGTGTGCACGTCCTTGGCGCCGAACGCGACCTGGGCGACGTAGACGTGACCGTAGCTCATGGCGATCTGCACCACGTCTTTCTTGCCCAGCTCCTTCCCGCCCATAGCGAACTTGGCCACCGCGCCGGTCGGGGTCGCCTTGCTCGCCTGGCCGCCGGTGTTGGAGTAGACCTCGGTGTCGAGGATCAGGATGTTGACGTTGCGGCCCGAGGCGAGGGTGTGGTCGAGGCCGTTGAAGCCGATGTCGTAGGCCCAGCCGTCGCCGCCGATGATCCAGACGCTCTTGCGCACCAGCGTGTCGGCGACGCTCTCGAGCTCGCGCGCCTCGGGGGTGTCGATGCTGGCGAGCTTCGCCCTGAGTTCGGTGACCCGCTCGCGCTGCTCGTGGATGCCGGCCTCGTCGTCCTGCTCGGCGTAGCGCAGCGCGCCGGCC
>JBFIFF010000047.1:0-9647 GCA_041602955.1 Gammaproteobacteria bacterium
CGCCTCCCACCGCGGTGCCGAACGGCCACCGGCCGGCTATCCTTGTTCGAGATCAAGGAACGCCTTCCCCGATCGGGGATGCTGGGCGTGCCGGCCCGGGAGCCTGTGTCCCGGGGCCGTGGTCCAGGGGAACGACGCGAACGTCACGCCCCTGATCCCGATCTTCCCGCCCGGGATGGGTGGGTCGCGCAGGTGAGGGAATGCCGCAGCCTTCTCGTACAACGACCGTCCCGTGTCCGCGCGTCGTCGCGGCGGGCCTGTCGCTGGTGCTTCTGGCACTGTGCCTCGCGCTGCCGGTCGCCGCCGCCGAGCTGCCGCGCTTCCTCCACGCCATCCCGGCGGCGCAGCTCTACCCCGGTGCCGAGCGCATCGTCCCCGATCCCGACGACCCGGCCCTGGCCCGTGCGCTGAGCGGCGACGAGGTCATCGGCCACCTGTTCCTGACCACCGACCAGGTCAGCACCATCGGTTACTCCGGCAAGCCGATCCACGTCGTCGTCGGTCTCGACGGCGACGCGGTGATCCGTGCGGTCAGGCTGGTCGAGCACAGCGAGCCGATCGTCCTGATCGGGATCCCCGAGTCGCGCATCCGCAAGGTGATCGGTAGCTACGTCGGCTTCGACGTCGCCGAGTTCGCACGCAACATCGACAACGAAAAACACCAGGTCGACATCGTCAGCGGTGCGACGGTGACGGTCATGGTCCTCGACGACACCATCCTGCGCGGCGCGGTCAAGGTGGCGCGCGCGCTGCGCCTCGGCGGCCTCGAGCCGGTCGTGGCGGCACCGGCGGGGCCGCGCGCGGTGCTCGACACCGAGCGGCCGTTCGTCGCCGCCAGCTGGAACGGCCTGCTCGACGACGGCGCCGTGCGCCGGTTGCTGCTGACCGTCGACGACGTCAACCGTGCGTTCGCCAGCTCGGGGAACGTGGCGGCGGCGGCGCGGCCCGAGCCCGGCGACCCGGGCGAGGTGTTCATCGATCTCTACGCCGGCCTCGCCTCGGTGCCCGGCATCGGCCGCAACGCCCTCGGCGAGCACGAGTACGCCAACCTCGCGGCGACGCTCGCCCCGGGTCAGCACGCGCTGGTGATCGCCGGGCTCGGACGCTACTCGTTCAAGGGCTCGGGCTACGTGCGCGGCGGCATCTTCGACCGCATCCAGGTGAGCCAGGGCGACCACGTCTTCCGCTTCCACGACTACCATCACAAGCGCCTGCGCCGCATCAGCGCGGACGGGGCACCGGAATTCACCGACGTCGACCTCTTCCGGATTCCCGCGGCGTTGCCGTTCGACCCGGCCGCGCCGTGGCGCCTGGAGCTGCTGGTCGGCCGCGAGACCGGCCCGACGACCAAGGCGTTCGAGACCTTCGAGCTGCGCTACCAGCTGCCCGAGACGTTCGTCCGCTACGAGGCGCTGCCCGTCGGGCACCAGGGCGCGGAGGGGCGCGAGGTGCCGCTGTGGCAGAAGATCTGGGTCGCCAAGCGGGTCGACGTCGCGGTCCTCTCGCTCGCCCTGGGCATCCTGACGCTGATCTTCTTCTTCCAGGAGCAGCTCACGCGGCACACGGTCCTGACCGAGCGCCTGCGCGTCGCCTACCTGCTGTTCACGCTGTTCTGGCTCGGCCTCTACGCCAACGCCCAGCTCTCGGTGGTCAACGTCATGACGCTGGTCAACGCCCTGATCACCGGTTTCGCCTGGGACTACTTCCTGATGGAGCCGCTGATCTTCATCCTCTGGGGCGGGGTCGCGGCATCGCTGCTGTTTTGGGGGCGCGGGGTCTTCTGCGGCTGGCTTTGCCCGTTCGGCGCCATGCAGGAGCTGCTCAACCGCCTCGCGAAACGCCTGCGCATCCCGCAATGGACGGTGCCGTGGGGGCTGCACGAGCGGCTGTGGACGGTGAAGTACATCGTCTTCCTGGGGCTGTTCGGCGTCTCGCTGCACTCGCTGGCGCTGGCCGAACGCCTCGCCGAGGTGGAACCGTTCAAGACCGCGATCATCCTCAAGTTCGCGCGCGAGTGGCCGTACGTGGCCTTCGCGGTGGGCACGCTGATCGTCGGGCTGTTCGTCGAGCGCGCCTATTGCCGCTACCTCTGCCCGCTCGGCGCGGCGCTGGCGATCCCCGGGCGCCTACGCATGTTCGAGTGGCTCAAGCGCTACAACGACTGCGGCATCCGCTGCCAGATCTGCGCCAACGGCTGCATGGTCCAGGCGATCCACCCCGAGGGGCAGATCAACCCCAACGAGTGCCTGTACTGCCTGCACTGCCAGGAGCTCTACCACGACGACCGGCAGTGCCCGGTGATGGTCAAGAAACGCGAGCGGCGCGAGCGCAAGGCGGAGCTCTCGGCGCGCATGGCGGAAGGGGTCGACCGGCTGCAGGCCGAAGTGGCACGGAAGGTCACGATCGGGCAGACCGCCCGAAGCAGACGAGGAATGCCGGCACGGGCCGGGGAGTAGGGAAAGGCCGGGCAACCCGCGCCGGCACAACACAGAAGGAGCAGGTGTATGGACAAGCAGGATGAAACCAAGACCACGTTGACCCGGCGCGAGCTCCTGAAAGGGACCGCGGGCGCCGCGGCGATCGCCGGCGTCGGCGGCATGGCCGGCTACGGCGCCTTGTCGTCGAGGTCGGCTCAGGCCGCCGAGGGCTCGGCGAATGTCGCGCCCGGTCAGCTCGACGACTACTACGGCTTCTGGAGCAGCGGCCAGGCCGGGGAGATCCGCATCATCGGCGTGCCGTCGATGCGCGAACTGATGCGCATCCCGGTGTTCAACCGGTGCAGCGCGACCGGCTGGGGCCAGACCAACGAGAGCCGTCGCATCCTCACCGAGGGGCTGCTGCCCGAGACCAAGAAGTTCCTCGAGTCGCGTGGCGGCGTCTACCTCAACGGCGACGCCCACCACCCGCACATGTCGTTCACCGAGGGACGCTACGACGGGCGCTACGTCTGGATCAACGACAAGGCCAACACCCGGGTCGCGCGCGTGCGCTGCGACATCATGAAGGTCGACAAGATCATCGAGATCCCGAACGCGCACGACATCCACGGCCTGCGCCCGCAGAAGTGGCCCAAGACCGGCTACGTCTTCTGCAACGGCGAGCACGAGGCGCCGCTGGTCAACGACGGCCGCGAACTCGAGGATGTCAGCAAGTACGTGACCATCTTCACCGCGGTCGATGGTGAGTCGATGAAGGTGGCCTGGCAGGTGATCGTCTCGGGCAATCTCGACAACGTCGATGCCGACTACCAGGGGCTCTACGCGGTGTCGAGCTGCTACAACAGCGAGATGGGCATGACGCTGGCGCAGATGACCTCGAACGAGCAGGACTGGGCGGTGATCTTCGACATCAAGGCGATCGAGGCGGCCGTCGCGGCCGGCAAGGCGCAGATGATCAAGGGCGTTCCGGTGCTCGACGGGCGCAAGCAGGCCAACTCACCCTACACGCGCTACGTGCCGGTGCCCAACAGCCCGCACGGCGTCAACACCGCGCCTGACCGCATCCACATCGTGATTAACGGCAAGCTCTCACCGACGGTGACGGTTCTCGACGTGCGCCGCTTCCCGGACCTGTTCGCCGGCAAGCTCAAGGAGCGCGACGTGGTCGTGGCCGAGCCGGAACTGGGCCTCGGGCCGCTGCACACCGCCTACGACAACCGCGGCAATGCCTACACCACGCTGTTCCTCGACAGCCAGGTGGCGAAGTGGAACATCGACAAGGCGATCCGCGCCTACAAGGGCGAGAAGGTCGACTACATCGTCGACAAGATCGACGTCCAGTACCAGCCGGGTCACAACCACACGTCACAGGGCGAGACCCTGGACACCGACGGCAAATGGCTGGTGTCGCTGAACAAGTTCTCCAAGGACCGCTACCTCAACGTCGGCCCGCTGAAGCCGGAGAACGAGCAGCTGATCGACATCAGCGGCGAGAAGATGAAGCTGGTGCACGACAGCCCGACCTTCGCCGAACCGCACGACTGCATCATCGTGCGCGCCGACATCGTCAACCCCCGTTCGGTCTACGACCGCAACGACCCGACCTTCGCCGAGACCGTGGCGATGGCCAGGAAGGACGGCATCAACCCCGAGGTCGACAACAAGGTGATCCGCGACGGCAAGCAGGTGCGGGTCTACATGACCTCGTCGGCGCCGAACTTCGGCATGTCCGAGTTCAAGGTCAAGCAGGGGGACGAGGTGACGATGGTCATCACCAACGTCGACAAGGTCGACGACCTGACCCACGGCTTCACCTTGTCCAACTACGGGGTGTGCTTCGAGATCGGTCCGCAGCAGACCAGCTCGGTGACCTTCACGGCCGACCGCCCCGGCGTCCACTGGTTCTACTGCCAGTGGTTCTGCCACGCCCTGCACATGGAGATGCGCGGGCGCATGCTGGTCGAGAAGGCCTGAGGATGGGTCCGTTCCCGGACGGCATCGCGGCGCGGCGCGGCGGGTGCGTCCCGCTGGGCCTCGCCGTGCTGCTGACCACGATCCCGGCGGGTGCGGTCGAACGCGCGGTGCCGCCGGGAACGGGCACCCTGCAGGCGGCCATCGCCGCGGCCGAGGCGGGCGACGTGCTGCGCCTCGGTCGCGGCACCTATTTTGACAACGTCGTCGTCGACAAGCCGCTGGCACTGGTCGGCGAGGGCGACGCGGTGCTCGACGGCGGCGGCCACGGCCGCGTGGTCACGCTCGACGCCCCCGGCGCACGCCTGAGCGGCGTCACCGTGACCGGCTCGGGCGACTGCCTCTCGTGCGAGGACGGCGCGGTCTACGTCAGCGACCGGGCCACCGGCGCGGTGATCGAGGGCAATCGCCTAGAAGGCAACCTGATCGGGGTCAACCTCAAGGGGCCGCACGACGCCGTGGTGCGCGGCAACACCGTCATCGGCCGCGACGACCTGCCCATGAGCGAGCGCGGCAACGGCGTGCAGCTGTGGAACGCGCCCGGCTCGGTGGTCGACGGCAACCGGATCTCGAAGGGCCGCGACGGCATCTTCGTCAACGTCAGTTCGCACAACCGTTTCGTCAACAACCGGCTCGAGAACGTGCGCTTCGGCGTGCATTACATGTACGCCAACGACAGCGAGGTCTCGGGCAACCTCTCGCGTGACAACCACCTCGGCTTCGCGCTGATGTTCTCCCACCGCCTGGTCGTGGTCGGCAACCGCTCGCAGGGCGACCGTGACCACGGTCTGCTGCTCAACTACGCCAACGACTCGCGCATCGCCGACAACGAGGTGACCGGCGGCGCCGAGAAGTGCGTGTTCATCTACAACGCCAACGGCAACCGCATCGAGGGCAACCGCTTCGACGGCTGTGCCATCGGCATCCACTTCACCGCCGGCTCGGAGGGCAACGCCATCGTCGGCAACGCGTTCGTCAACAACCGCACCCAGGTCAAGTACGTCGGCACCCGGCACATCGCCTGGTCCGAGCCCGGGCGCGGCAACTACTGGAGCGACAACCCGGCCTTCGACCTCGACGGCGACGGCCTCGGCGACCGCGCTTACCGGCCCAACGACCTGGTCGACCAGCTGGTCTGGCGCCACCCGCTGGCCAAGCTGCTGCTCAACAGCCCGGCCGTGCACCTGGTGCGCTGGGCGCAGTCGGCCTTTCCGCCGCTCTATCCCGGCGGTGTGGTCGACTGGGCCCCGCTGATGAGCGAACCCGCGCGGTCGGTCACGGAGCGTGGCGATGGCTGAACCACCGAGCATCGAGCTCGCCGGCGTGTGCAAGCGTTACGGCGCCCACGAGGTGCTGCACGAGGTGACGCTGGCCGTCGGCCGCGCCGAGTGCGTCGCGCTGCTCGGCCACAACGGCGCCGGCAAGACCACGCTGATGAAGCTGCTCCTCGGCCTGACCCGGCCGTGCGCCGGCCGCATCCGCGTCGACGGCGTCGACCCGACCCACCTGCTTGGCCGCGGCCTCGGCACCGGCATCGGCTTCCTGCCCGAGAGCGTCGTGTTCAATACCGCGATGCGCGGTCGCGAGGTGCTGCGCTTCTACGCGCGGCTCAAGGGGGTGCCGGTGGCCGACTGTACGCGGCTGCTCGACGAGGTGGGCCTCGCCGAGGCGGCCGGACGCCGCGTCGGCACCTACTCCAAGGGCATGCGCCAGCGCCTCGGCCTGGCCCAGGCCCTGCTCGGCACGCCGCACGTGCTGCTGCTCGACGAGCCGACCACCGGTCTCGATCCGGTGTTGCGCGAGGCGTTCTACCGGCGCGTGCGCCGGCACCAGGAGGCGGGCGGCGCCGCGCTGATCTCGTCGCATGCGCTGACCGAGATCGAGGCGCGCAGCGACCGCGTGGCGATCCTGCGCCAGGGCCGGCTGGTCGCGTACGGCAGCGTCGCCGAGCTGAGCCGCCAGGCGCATCTGCCGGTGCGCCTGCGCGTGCACACCGAAACCGGGCAGGCCGCGGCCGTGGCCGAGCGCCTGGGCGGCGGCCTGCGCATGGAGCACGTCAACAACCAGACCCTGGAGCTGTCGTGCCTCAACGGCGACAAGCTCGAGATCGTCGGCCGCCTGGCCGAGCTGCGCCCGGCGGTGCATGACGTGGAGGTCAACGCCCCCGGACTCGGCGAAGTCTACGCCCACTACTCCGCAGAGGACGGTCCGCAATGAACGCCCTGCTGATCCTCGCCGGCAACGAGATCCGTGACGGCCTGCGCAACCGCTGGGTGGCGTCGATCATCCTGCTGCTCGCCGCGCTCGCCCTGTCGCTGGCCCTGCTCGGATCGGCGCCCACGGGCAGCGTGCGGGCGACGCCGATGGCCATCACCGTCGCCAGTCTCGCCAGCCTGACCGTCTACCTGCTGCCACTGATCGCGCTGATGCTGGCCTTCGACGCGCTGGTCGGTGAACTCGAGCGCGGCACCTTGCTCCTGCTCCTCACCTACCCGGTGGCGCGCTGGCAGGTGGTGGTCGGCAAGTTCCTCGGCCACAGCGCGATCCTGCTGTTCGCGCTGCTGGTCGGCTACGGCGGGGCCGGGCTGGTGCTGCAGTTCACCGGGGGCGCCGACGCCGGGAGTTGGCGCGCCTACCTGGTCCTGATGGTCAGTTCCTGGCTGCTCGGCAGCGCCTTCGTCGCTCTCGGCTACCTGGTCAGCGTGCTGGTGCGTGAGCGTGCGACCGCCGCCGGGGTGGCGGTCGCCGTCTGGCTGCTGTTGGTGGTGCTCTACGACCTCGGTCTGCTCGGCCTGCTGCTCGCCGACACCGCGCAGCGCCTGTCGACCGGGGTGGTTGCCGGCCTGCTGCTGGCGAACCCGACCGACATCTTCCGCATCATCAACCTGACCGGCAACGAGGCGGTCAGCCTGCTCGCCGGCATGGCCGAGGCCGGACGCGCCGCCGGCTTTTCGCCCGTCCTGCTGGGTGGTCTGCTGTTGGCCTGGGTCGTCGTGCCTCTCGTCCTGACGGTGCTGCGCTTCCAGCGCAAGGAACTGTGAAGCTCCGGCTCGCCACCGTGCTGCTCTGTGCGCTGGCTGCCGCCTGCGACGACGGACGCCGGGTCGCCGCCCTGCCGAGCCCCGCGCCGCTCGATCGGGAGGCCATCGGGCACTACTGCCGGATGATCGTCGCCGACCATCCCGGGCCGAAGGCGCAGCTCTTTCTCGGCGATCGCGCGCAGCCGGTCTGGTTCAGCTCGGTGCGCGACGCCATCGCCTTCACCCGCTTGCCGGAGGAGCCGAAGAACGTCGTGGCGATCTACGTCAACGACATGACCGAGGCCCCGTGGGAGCGTCCCGGCGACGCGACCTGGATCGAGGCGCGACGCGCCTGGTTCGTGCTCGACAGTGCGCGGGTCGGCGGCATGGGCGCGCCGGAGGCGGTGCCGTTCGCCACCGAGGCCTCGGCCGAGACCTTCGTCGCGGCCCACGGCGGTCACCTCGCGCGGCTCGATACGATCCCGGATGGCTACGTCCTGGGCGCGGTGACCACGCCGCAGGCGCGGGCCGTTGGCACGCCCCCGGCGGCGGGCGCTCACGCCGTGGACCACGCACCCGGATCAGTACGCCACTAGCCCGGGATGAGCCCTGCACCGGCCGTCGGCGCCCATGGCATGCCCCCGGGCGGCCGGGTCCCGGTCGACTCGAGGTCGTCGGCGCGCGGGTTTGCGGACTGCCGCTCTCGTCGCGCATGCCCGGGGCGTTTGCGCAGTGGGTTCCGTGGCCTGTGCACGCGGCCGTTCGAGGCGTGGTACTGTCTCTCTGCGGTGACCTAGTATTGACGTTTGCACAACGAACCAAACCACCGCCAGCCCGGGACAGGTCATGAGACGCAGAGACTGGATTTTCGGGGCGCTCGGGTCGGCGCTCCTGCTGCTCCAATTTCCCGCCACGGTGACCGCCGCGGACTGGGTCTACGTGGTTGCCGACGGCGACAACCTCTGGAACATCAGCGACAAGTACCTGCATCGTCCGACCGACTGGACCAAGGTGCAGCGCGTCAACCGGCTCAAGGACCCCAACTGGGTCCGACCGGGCACCCGGCTGCGCATCCCGCTCAAGCTGATCCGCAGCAACAGCGTCCCCGCCGTCGTGCGGGCGACGCAGGGCGACGTCTTCCACTTCCCCGCCGCAGGGCCGCAACAGGCGGCCACCGTCGGCGGCCTGCTGCAGCTCGGTGACCGCCTCGAGACGCGGCCCGAGGCCTCGGTTTCGGTGGAGTTCGCCGACGGCACCGTCATCACCCTCCACGGCGACAGCAGTGCGGCGTTCGATCACCTCAGCGCCTACGGCGAAACCGGCATGGTCGACTCGCGCCTGCGCCTGCTGCAGGGACGCGTGGAGACGCGTGTGACACCGGCCAGCGGGCCCGGGTCGCGCTTCGAGATCCACACCGCATCGGCGATCAGCGCGGTGCGCGGCACCCGCTACCGCATGGCGGTCCTCGACCAGGCGCAGACCTCGAGCATCGAGGTGACCGGCGGGACGGTCGATGCCAGCGGAGCGCAGGGACCGGGACGCGAGCGCATAGCGGAGGGGTTCGGCACCGTGGTCGCGGCCGGAAAGCCCCCGCTCAAACCCCGCGCCCTGCTGCCGCCGCCGCAGGCCGAGCCCCTGCCGGAGCGGCTCGACCGTCTCGGCTGGCCGGTCGCGTGGGCCGAGCTCCCGGGGGCGGTCCGCTACCGGGCGGAGCTCGCGGACGCGGAGAGCTTCGAGACCGTGCGCTGGGAGCGCACCGTGGAGGCCTCCCGTGTGCGGCTGCCCGAGCTGCCGGACGGCACCTACCACCTGCGCCTGCGCGGCATCGACGACCTCGGTCTCGAAGGGCTCGACACGACCCTGGTGCTGCTTCAGGACGCACGCCCCGAACCGCCCTCACCGCTGCAGCCCGCGGATGCCGCGGTCACCCGCGAGACCGCCCCGACGCTGAGCTGGTCGAAATCGCTGGAAGCCGCGAGCTACCGCCTGCAGGTCGCCACGGACGACGAGTTCAAGCAGCTCGTCTCGGACCAGGCCGGACTCGCGGCCATGGAGTTCACCGAGCCGACCACCGCGCGACCGGGAACCTACCACTGGCGTCTGGCCAGCCGTGCGCCCGACGGCGAGCAGGGGCCCTTCGGGGCGAGCCGGCGCTTCGAGGTCAAGCCGATGCCGAAGTCGCCCGAGCCCACGGTCAGCGGCGACGACCGCCAGCTGA
>JBFIFF010000048.1:0-9497 GCA_041602955.1 Gammaproteobacteria bacterium
ACGCGCCTTGCTCTTGGCGTGGCGCCCCTTGGGGTTGGAGCGAACCCACTCCAACTCGTGCTTCATGCTCTTGACCCGGGCGGCTTCCTGTTTCTGTTCCATCTCCAGGCGCTGCTCCTTCTGCTCCAGCCAGGAGGAGTAGTTGCCCTCCCTCGGGATGCCACGGCCGCGATCGAGTTCGAGGATCCAGCCGGCGACGTTGTCGAGGAAGTAGCGGTCGTGGGTCACCGCGATCACCGTGCCGCTGTACTCGGCGAGGAAGCGCTCGAGCCACGCCACCGACTCGGCATCGAGGTGGTTGGTCGGCTCGTCGAGCAGCAGCATGTCGGGCTTGCTGAGCAGCAGCTGGCAGAGCGCCACGCGGCGCCGCTCCCCGCCCGAGAGCTGGGTCACGTCCGCATCCCAGGGCGGCAGGCGCAGCGCGTCGGCGGCGACCTCGAGCTGGCGCTCGAGGTCGTGGCCGCCAGCGGCCTGCAGCACCGCCTCGAGCTTGGCCTGCTCGGCGGCGAGCTTGTCGAAGTCGGCGTCGGGCTCGGCGTAGGCCGCGTAGATCGCCTCGAGCCGCTCCATCGCCCCCTTGACCTCGCCGACCGCCTCCTCGACGTTGCCACGCACGTCCTTGCTCGGGTCGAGCTGCGGCTCCTGCGGCAGGTAGCCGACGCGGATGCCGGCCTGCGGGCGCGCCTCGCCCTCGATCTCGCTGTCGACACCGGCCATGATGCGCAGCAGGGTCGATTTGCCGCTGCCGTTGAGGCCGAGCACCCCGATCTTGGCCCCGGGGAAGAACGACAGCGAGATGTCGGCGAGGATGTGGCGCTTGGGCGGCACGATCTTGCCGACCCGGTTCATGGTATAGATGTACTGGGCCATCGGCGCGGAAGTCCGGCAGTGGAAAAGTTGTCTATTATACTTGGACAGCCGCCGGCATCGTCATGCCGGCGGTCGCCGTCGGCAATTGAATTTCGGCCTTGGAACAGGGACAATCCCGACCCTCGCGGCCGGCATCGTCGACCAGGCCCGTGAGGTAGAACAATCGCGATCGGTGCGCCGCTGGCGTATCCGGAAACAGGCAGAGAGGCGTCACATGCCACTGACCATCCAGCGTTCCGACGACGGCCGGGTCGTGACCATCACGATCAGCGGGCGCTTCGATTTCGACCTGCACCAGGAATTCCGCCAGGCGTTCGAGCATGCCGAGGAGGATGAAGCGCGCTACGTCATCGACCTCGGCCAGGCCGAGTACATGGACAGCTCCGCGCTGGGCATGCTGCTGCTGCTGCGCGAGCGTGCCGGCGGCGACCGCGCCGATATCGCGATCGTCAACTGCAGCCCCGCGATCAACAAGATCCTGACGATCTCCAACTTCCACAAGCTCTTCAAGGTCGCCTGAGCGGCCGGGCCGTGCCCCGGTGGCCCGCCGCCGGCAGGAGCGGCAACGGATGGCCGACGGCAACACCCCCCAAACCCCTTCCGACGCGTCGTCCAACGGCGGTCCCACACGCGTCCTGATCGCGGATGACGATCACGTCAACCGCCTGATTCTCAGGGCGATCCTGGTCAAGGAGGGGTACGAGGTCGAGATCGCCGAGAACGGTCGCGAGGCGGTCGAGAAGTTCACCTCCAGGCAGCCCGACCTGGTGCTCATGGACATCATGATGCCGGTCCTCGACGGTTACGAGGCGACCCGTGAGATCAAGGGCCTGGCCGGTGACACCTTCGTGCCGGTGATCTTCCTGACCGCGCTGAGCGACGAGGCCGCCCTGGCCCGCTGCGTCGCGGTCGGTGGCGACGACTTCCTGACCAAGCCCTACAGCCGGGTCATCCTCAAGGCCAAGATCGATGTCCTCGAGCGGCAGCGCCGGCTGCACCTGACGCTGCGCCGCCAGCGCGACGAACTCGCCGGCCACCAGCGTCGCCTGATGCAGGAGCACCAGGTCGCCGAAAAGGTGCTCGCCAGGATCGTCCACAGCGGCAGCCTCGACGCCCCGCAGATCAAGTACCTGCTCTCGCCGATGGCGATCTTCAACGGCGACATGCTGCTCGCGGCGCGCAAACCGTCGGGTGGCCTGCACGTGATGCTCGGCGACTTCACCGGTCACGGGCTGAGCGCCGCGATCGGCACCGTCCCGGTGGCCGACATCTTCTACGGCATGACCGACAAGGGCTTCTCGATCGGCGACATCCTCGCCACGATCAACGCAAAGCTGCGCGTGATCCTGCCGACCGACGTCTTCTTCGCCGCCGTGCTGATCGAACTCGATGCCAGCCACACCAAGCTCACCCTGTGGAATGGGGGGGTCCCGGACGTCGCCATCCGCCGCGCCGATGGACGTCTCGAGACCCTGCCCCCCGATCACCTGCCGCTGGGCGTGGTCGAGGACGACGAACTCGATCGCAGCGTGCGCGTGGTCGAGGTCGAGACGGGCGATCGCATCATCGCCTTCTCCGACGGTTTCATCGAGGCGCGCAACCCCGCCGGGGAGATGTTCGGCCTCAAGCGGTTGGCCGACACCCTGGCCGCCGAGCCGCGTCCCGAGGCGTTGTTCGACAGCCTGCTGGCCGCCCTCGGCGACTTCGTCGGCGCGGAGGCCCTGGGCGACGACCTGTCGCTGGTCGAGATCACCTGCGACCCGCGCTGGGCGCAGCGACGCCGTGACACGGCACCACGAGCCTTCCAGCCGCGCAACCCGATGCGCTGGTCGGTCGCCATTGAACTGGTTCCGGAGACGCTGCGCAGCATCGACCCGTTGCCCCTGGTGATGCACATGCTGATGGACCTGCAGGGGCTGCAGGAGCACCGCGAGCAGCTCTACGCGGTGCTGATGGAGCTGTTCAGCAACGCCGTCGACCATGGCCTGCTCGGGCTCGACTCCGCCATGAAGCGCACCCCCGAGGGGTTCGCCGAGTACTACGAACTGCGCCGGCAGCGCCTGGCCGCGCTCGATCACGGCCGCGTACTCATCGCCCTCGAGCACGAACCGGACGGCGCGGGGGGGGTGCTGCGCTTCCTGGTCGAGGACGACGGCCCGGGCTTCGACCACGCACGGGTGTTCGAACCGCTGCAGCAGAACGTGGGCTTCTTCGGGCGCGGCATCCCGCTGCTGCAGTCGATCTGCGAGCGCCTGGAGTATTCCGGCAGCGGCAATCACGCCGAGGCGTTCTACCGCTGGGGCCGGGAGGCGTCGGTCAGCGCGCCGGCGGGAGACTCCGACTGACCCGGGCCGTTGGGGTCGGCCCGCCGCTGCGTTAGAATCCGTCCCCTTCACCCCAACCCACGCACAAGGGCCGCGGATGTTTGCCAACGACATGCGGATCGCCGGCTTCGACGACGAGTTGCTGGCCGCCATCGACCACGAACGCCGGCGCCAGGAAGAGCACGTCGAGCTGATCGCCTCGGAGAACTACGCCAGCCCGCGGGTGCTCGAGGCGCAGGGCTCGGTGCTGACCAACAAGTACGCCGAGGGCTACCCGGGCAAGCGCTACTACGGCGGCTGCGAATTCGTCGACGTCGCCGAGAAGCTCGCCATCGAGCGGGCCCGGGCGCTGTTCGCGGCCGACTACGCCAACGTCCAGCCGCACTCCGGCTCGCAGGCCAACGCCGCGGTCTACATGGCGCTGTGCCAGCCGGGCGACACCGTGCTCGGCATGAGCCTGGCCGACGGCGGCCACCTGACCCACGGCGCCAAGCCCAACTTCTCCGGCAAGATCTACAACGCCGTGCAGTACGGGCTGGACCCGGCCACCGGCGAGATCGACTACGCGCAGGTCGAGGCGCTGGCGCGCGAGCACCGGCCGAAGATGATCGTCGCCGGTTTCTCGGCCTACTCGCGGGTGGTCGACTGGGCGCGTTTCCGCGCCATCGCCGACGAGGTCGGCGCCTACCTGCTGGTCGACATGGCGCACGTCGCCGGCCTGGTCGCCACCGGTCACTACCCGAGCCCGGTCGCGATCGCCGACGTCACCACCTCGACCACGCACAAGACCCTGCGCGGGCCGCGCGGCGGCATCATCCTGGCGCGCGCCAACCCGGCGATCGAGAAGAAGCTCAACTCGCTGGTCTTCCCCGGCACCCAGGGGGGGCCGCTGATGCACGTCATCGCCGCCAAGGCGGTGGCCTTCAAGGAGGCGATGGCCCCGGAGTTCGCCACCTACCAGGGGCGCGTGGTGGCCAACGCGAGGGCCATGGCCGAGGTGTTCATGGCGCGCGGCTACGACGTCGTCTCCGGCGGCACCGACAACCACCTGTTCCTGGTCAGCTTCATCCAGGCCGGCCTGACCGGCAAGGACGTCGACGCCTGGCTCGGCGCGGCCAACATCACGGTCAACATGAACGCCGTGCCCAACGACCCGCAGTCGCCGTTCGTGACCAGCGGCATCCGCGTCGGCACCCCGGCGATCACCACGCGCGGCTTCGACGAGGCCGACGCGCGCGAACTGGCCGGGTGGATGTGCGACGTCATCGACAGCCGCGGTGACGAAGGCGTCATCGCCCGGGTGCGCGACAAGGCGCTGGCGATCTGCGCCCGTCATCCCGTCTACGGTTGACGGGGAGGGCGCGGCCGGCCGATGCACTGCCCGTTCTGCGGCGCCGCCGACACCAAGGTGATCGATTCGCGTCTCGCCGGCGAGGGCAACCACGTGCGTCGGCGTCGCGAGTGTCTCGGCTGCGGCGAGCGGTTCACCACCTTCGAGACCGCTGAGCTGGTCCTCCCGCGGGTGGTCAAGAGCGACGGCAGCCGCGTGCCGTTCGACGAGAACAAGCTGCGCAACGGCATGCTGCGCGCGCTGGAGAAGCGCCCGGTCGATACCGAGGCGGTCGAACAGGCGCTCGGTCGGATCCTGCGTGCGCTGCGCGCCAGTGGCGAGCGCGAGGTGCCCTCGCGCGACATCGGCGAGCGGGTCATGGCCGAGCTGCGCGAACTCGACGAGGTGGCCTACGTGCGCTTCGCCTCGGTCTATCGCAGCTTCCAGGACGTCAACGCGTTCCGCGAGGAGATCGACCGCCTCGAGCAGGCGCCGAGCGCAGAGATGCGCCGCCAGCAGATGCCCCTGCTGCCCGACGGCCCGCGCCGGGACGGGCGCAGGCGTGGCTGACGCCGGCACGTTCGACGCCGCCGACCACCGCTGGATGGCGCAGGCGCTGCGGCTCGCCCGCGCCGGGCTCTACACCGCGCGCCCCAACCCGCGGGTCGGCTGCGTCCTGGTGCGCGACGGCAGGCCGGTCGGCGAGGGCGCCCACCTGCGCGCCGGGGGGGCGCATGCCGAGATCCACGCGCTGCAGGCCGCAGGCATCGCGGCCCGCGGCGCGACCGCCTACGTCAGCCTGGAGCCGTGCGCTCACCATGGGCGCACGCCACCGTGCGCCGACGCCCTGGTCGCGGCGGGGGTCGCGCGGGTCGTCGCGGCCCACGTCGACCCCGACCCGCGGGTTGCAGGGCAGGGGCTGGCGCGGCTCGCCGAGGCCGGCATCGCGACCGCCAGCGGGCTGCTCGCGGCCGCGGCCGAAGCGCTCAACCGCGGCTTCGTCAAGCGCATGCGCACGGGCCGGCCGTGGGTCACGGTCAAGCTGGCGCAGAGCCTCGACGGCCGCACCGCGCTCGACTCGGGCGAGAGCCGCTGGATCACCTCGGCGGAAGCGCGTCGCGACGTCCACCGGCTGCGCGCGCGCAGCTGCGCGATCCTGACCGGTCTCGGCACGCTGCAGGCCGACGACCCGGCGCTGACCGTGCGCCTGGAGTCCGGGGACCTACCGAGCCATTTCGACACCGAGCGCGACGCGCCGCTGCGCGTTCTCCTCGACCCCGGGCTGCAGGCGTCGCCGCGCGCACGTCTGTTCGCCGCGCCCGGTCGCGTGCTGGTGTGCAGCGCGGTCGATCGACCGCCAGCGGCCGCGGCGCTCGCGGCCACCGGAGCCGAGGTGCTGCGCCTGCCGGGGGAGCCGTCCGGGCTCGATCTCGCCGCGGTGCTCGACGAACTCGGCCGCCGCGAGGTCAACGAGGTGCTGGTCGAGGCCGGGGCGACGCTGGCCGGTGCGCTGGTCGCCGCGGGGCTGGTCGACGAGTTGCGGCTCTACGTCGCGCCGACGCTGCTCGGCGACGCGGCCCGCCCGTTGCTGCGCCTGCCGGCGCTGGCCGCCATGACCGAGCGGTACGACCTCGAACTGGTCGACGTGCGCCGCGTCGGCTGCGACCTGCGCCTCACCGCGCGGCCCGCCCCTTGCAACGCCCCGGGCGATTCTAGAGACTCGTAGGATGTTCACGGGCATCATCCAGGCGGTCGGTCGCGTCGCCGCGCTGCAGCGGGAGGGTGGCGACCTGCGCCTGCGCGTCGCCAGCGGGGAGCTCGACCTGGCCGCGGTCGCGCTCGGCGACAGCGTGGCCACCAACGGCGTCTGCCTGACCGTCACCGACCTGGTGGCCGACGGCTTCTGGGCCGATGTCTCCGGCGAGAGCGTGGCCTGCACCACCCTCGGTGCGCTGCGCGTCGGCGACCCGCTCAACCTGGAGCTGGCGTTGACCCCGACCACGCGTCTCGGCGGCCACCTGGTCAGCGGTCACGTCGACGGCGTCGGCGAGGTGGTGTCGCGTGCCGCTGCCGGCCGCTCGACGCGCCTGCGGGTGCGCGCTCCCGCCGGGCTGGCGCGCTACATCGCCGCCAAGGGCTCGATCTGCGTCGACGGCGTCAGCCTGACGGTCAACGCGGTCGAGGGCAGCGAGTTCGAACTCAACGTCGTGCCACACACCCTGGCCGGCACCACCCTCGACGGGGCGCGTCCCGGCCGCCGGGTCAACCTGGAGGTCGACCTGGTCGCCCGCCACCTCGAGCGGCTGCTGCTCGGCGAGCGTGCCGCCCTCCCGCAGGCCGGTGGCATGACCGCCGAGTGGCTGGCCGCGCAGGGGCTGGCCGGCGTGCGCCACTGACCCGTCCCTCCCCAACCAGAACCCGCCATGCAGCTCAACACCACCGAAGAGATCATCGCCGACATCCGCGACGGCAAGATGGTCGTGATCATGGACGACGAGGATCGCGAGAACGAGGGCGACCTGGTCATGGCCGCGGCCAAGGTGCGCGCCGAGGACATCAACTTCATGGCGCGCTTCGGACGCGGCCTGATCTGCCTGACCCTGACCCGCGAGCGCTGCGAGCAGCTGCGCCTGCCGCTGATGGTCAGCCGCAACGAGGCCGCCCACTCGACCAACTTCACCGTCTCCATCGAGGCGGCCGAGGGGGTCACGACGGGGATCTCCGCGGCGGATCGCGCGCGCACGATCGAGGCGGCGGTGGCGCCCGACGCGCGCCCCGAGCACCTGGTCCAGCCCGGGCACATCTTCCCGCTGATGGCGCAGCCGGGTGGCGTGCTGGCGCGCGCCGGCCACACCGAGGCCGGCTGTGACCTCGCGCGCCTGGCCGGCTTCGAGCCGGCCGGGGTGATCGTCGAGGTCCTCAACGACGACGGCACCATGGCGCGCCGCCCGGACCTCGAGCGGTTCGCGCAGCAGCACGGCCTCAAGATCGGCACCGTGGCCGACCTGATCCACTACCGCACGGCCAACGAGAAGAGCGTCGAGCGCCTCGCCGAGTGCAGCCTGCCCACCGAGTACGGCACCTTCCACCTGGTCGCCTACCAGGACGTGGTCGCCAACGAGGTGCACCTGGCGCTGGTCAAGGGGGCCATCACCGCGGACCTGCCGCCGCTGGTCCGCGTCCACCTGCAGAGCGACCTGTGCGACCTGTTCCAGCCGCTCAAGGAGGACTGCGGCTGGCCGTTGCGCGATGTCCTGCAGCGCATCGCCGCCGAGCCGAGCGGGGTGCTGGTGCTGCTGCGTGCGCGCAGCGACCACCAGGAGCTGCTGCGCCGCATCCGCAACTACCAGCTCGAGGACAAGGGGGTGACCCTGCCGCGGCAGGCGGCACCGAGCGACCTGCGCACCTACGGCATCGGCGCGCAGATCCTCAACGACCTCGGTGTGCGCAAGATGCGCGTGCTCTCGGCGCCGAAGAAGATCCACGCCCTGCCCGGATTCGACCTCGAGGTGGTCGAGTACGTCAGCTGACCCGACCCGAGACATTCGCACAACTGGGGACCGACATGAGCCAAGAGATCAGGACCACCGAGGGCCAGCTGACCGTGCACAAGGCACGCTTCGCGCTGGTCGTCGGCCGCTTCAACAGCTTCGTCGCAGACAGCCTGGAGGCCGGTGCGATCGACGCGCTGCGCCGCCACGGCGCCGACCCGGCCGACATCCAGGTGTTCCGTGCCCCGGGCGCGTTCGAGATCCCGCTGGTGGCGCAGAGGGTCGCCGCGGGGGGGCGCTTCGACGCCATCGTGGCGCTCGGCGCGGTGATCCGCGGCGGCACGCCGCACTTCGAGTACGTGGCCGGCGAGTGCACCAAGGGGCTGGCGCAGGTGTCGCTGCAGCACGGGGTGCCGGTGGCGTTCGGCGTGCTCACCGTCGACACCATCGAGCAGGCGATCGAGCGCGCCGGGACCAAGGCCGGCAACAAGGGGGCCGAGGCGGCGCTGTCCGCGATCGAGATGGTCAACCTGCTGCGCCAGATCGACTGAGTGACCACCTCGCGCACACCGGCCCGGCGCCTGGCGGTGCAGGCCCTCTACCAGTGGCAGCTGGCCGGGCAGGACGTCGCCGACATCCTCGCCCAGTTCCGCGATACGCAATCCCCGACAGCGGAGCAGGAGGCCTACTTCGGCGACCTGCTGCGTGGCGTGCTCAAGCGCCTCGACGAGCTCGACGGCCTGCTGACCCCGCTGCTGGCGCGCCCGCTCGCGCAGGTCGACCCGGTCGAGCGGGCGATCCTGCGCGTCGCCGCGTTCGAGCTGGCCCACCAGCCCGAGGTGCCGTACCGCGTCGTGATCAACGAGGCGGTGGAGCTGGCCAAGCGTTTCGGCGCCGAGCAGGGCCACCGCTTCGTCAACGGCGTGCTCGACCGCCTGGCGCGGCAGCTGCGCGCCGTGGAACGCAAGGCGTCGGGCAGCCCGTCCTGAGCCCCGAGGGCCGCCGTCCGTGCCCCCGTCCGAATTCGACCTGATCGACCGCCACTTCGCCGGGCACGACCGGGGTCCGGGCGTGCGGCTTGGCGTGGGCGATGACGCCGCGCTGCTCGCGCCGCCGGACTCCGGCGAGAGCCTCGCCGTGACCATCGACACCCTCGTCGCCGGGGTCCACTTCGCACCCGACGCCGATCCGGCCTCGCTGGGACACAAGCTCCTCGCGGTCAGTCTGAGCGACCTCGCCGCGATGGGCGCGCGGCCGGCCTGGGCGACGCTGGCGCTGACGCTGCCCGCGGTCGACGAGGCGTGGCTCGCGGCGTTCGCCGGCGGGCTGCTGGGGCTCGCCGCCGAGCACGGCGTGGCGCTGGTCGGCGGCGACACCACCCGCGGTCCCCTGGCGCTGACGCTGCAGGCGGCCGGGTACGTGCCCCCCGAACAGGCGCTGCGCCGCGCCGGCGCGAGGCCGGGCGATGCGGTCTGCGTCACC
>JBFIFF010000049.1:0-9431 GCA_041602955.1 Gammaproteobacteria bacterium
GAGGCGCTGGCCGCGGAGGGGTGCTACCGCGACGTGATCCCGCTGTCGGCGCACACCGGGCACAACGTCGTGGCACTGGAGCGTCGCGTCATCGGGCTGCTGCCCGAGGGGGCGCACCTGTTCGCCGGAGACCAGTTCACCGACCGCAGCGAGCGCTTCCTCGCCGCGGAACTGGTGCGCGAGAAGCTCACCCGGCAGCTCGACCAGGAGCTGCCCTACACGCTCTCGGTCGAGGTCGAGCGCTTCCAGCGCCGCGAGCGCGTGCTCGCCATCGACGCCCTGATCTGGGTCGAGCGGTCGAGCCAGAAGGCGATCGTCATCGGCCGTGGCGGCGAGGGGCTTAAGCGGGTCGGTAGCCGTGCGCGGCGCGACCTCGAGCGGCTGTTCGGCCAGCAGGTGGTGCTCAAGCTCTGGGTGCGGGTCAAGGAGCGCTGGACCGACGACGAGCAGGCGCTGCAGCGGCTCGGCTACGTCGCGCCCGGGAGCGACGAGTGAGCGACGCCGCGCTGCGCCCGGCCTACGTCCTGCACCGCCGCCCCTACCGCGAGACCAGCCTGCTGGTCGAGCTGCTGACCCGCGACGAGGGCCGCGTGGGCGTGGTCGCGCGCGGCGCGCGCCGCCGGCGCGGCGCGGCACCGCTCGAACCGTTCGTGGAGCTGCTCGTGCGCTGGGGCGGGCGTGGCGAGCTCGGCCAGCTGCACGGGGCCGAGAGCGTGGGCGTGGGCCCGCGCCTTTCCGGCGCGGCACTCTACAGCGGCTTCTACCTCAACGAGCTGCTGCTGCGCCTGCTGCGTCGGCACGACCCACATCCCGAGGTCTACACCTGCTACGCCGCGACACTGGCGGAGCTGGCGGCGTGCGGGCCCGGACGCATCGAGGCGCTGCTGCGGTTGTTCGAGTGCCGCTTGCTCGAGGCGAGCGGCTACGGGCTCGAGCTGCGCGCGGAGGCGGCGGGCGGGGCGCCGCTCGAACCCGGAGCGCTCTACCGCTACGAACTCGAGCGCGGCCCGGTCCCCGCAGTGGACAGCACGCGCGACGGTCTGCTGGTGCATGGCCACGCGCTGCTGGCGCTGGCCGACGGGACGCTCGCGGCACCGCGGGACCTGCGCGAACTCAAGCCGCTGCTGCGCGGGGCGCTTGCACCGCATCTCGGCACCCGCCCGCTGGCCAGCCGTGCGCTGTTCCGCGCCGCGCGTGGCGCGGCGCCGTCTGCATCCGGGGAGACGTTGTGACTATAATTCCGCCCCCCCGCACGTCGATGCGAGCGTCGCGATGACCAGTGAGATTCCGCCCCTGCTCGGCGTCAACGTCGATCACGTCGCCACGCTGCGCCAGCAGCGCGGCACCCGCTATCCGGACCCGGTGCAGCTGGCGCAGGTCGCCGAGCAGGCCGGGGCCGACGGCATCACCGTCCACCTGCGCGAAGACCGCCGTCACATCCAGGAGCGCGACGTCGAGCGCCTCGCCGAGGTCCTCGAGAGCCGCCTCAACCTGGAGATGGCGCTGACCGAGGAGATGCTGGCGCTCGCCGAGCGGCTGCGGCCGGCCTACTGCTGCCTGGTGCCCGAGCGGCGCGCCGAGCTGACCACCGAGGGGGGGCTCGACGTGGCCGGCCAGCCCGGCCGGGTTGCCGACGCCTGCGCGCGCCTGGTCGAGGCCGGGATCCAGGTCTCGCTGTTCGTCGACGCCGAGGCGGCGCAGCTCGAGGCGGCGCGCGACGCCGGTGCACCGCTGGTGGAACTGCACACCGGGCACTACGCCGACGCGCCGGCCGCGCGGCGCGAGCGGGAGCTGCAGCGCATCGCCGAGGGGGCGCGTCTCGGTCTCGAACTCGGGCTGCAGGTCAACGCGGGCCACGGGCTCAACTACCACAACGTCATGCCGGTGGCGGCGCTCTCGGGTATCACCGAGTTCAACATCGGCCACGCCATCGTCGCGCGGGCGCTGGCCGTCGGCATGCACGCCGCGGTGCGCGACATGAAGGCGCTGCTGGTGCGCGGCCGGGAACGGGCCTAGCCCAGGCGATGGCGATCCATGGCATCGGCAGCGACTTGATCCGGGTCGCGCGCCTCGCCGTGGTGCTCGAGCGCCACGGCGAGCGCTTCGCCCGGCGCATCCTCGATGCCGGGGAACTCGCGGACTACGCCGGCACCCCCGACCGCGCGGCGTTTCTCGCCCGGCGCTTCGCCGCCAAGGAGGCGGCCGCCAAGGCGCTGGGCACCGGCATCCGCGACGGCCTGCGCCTGGCCCATTTCGGTGTGGGTCACGATGCCATGGGCCGGCCGGTCCTGCGCCTGAACGGGCGTGCTGCGGAGCTGGCGCGTGCCCGGAAGATCGTCGCCAGCCATCTGACCATCAGCGACGAGGGGGGATGGGCGCAGGCCTTCGTGGTCCTCGAGACCGCCGCGCCGCCTCACTCCTGAGCGTCGACCTGCCGGTGCGCCTCGGCCACCGCCTGGTCGAGCTCGGCGCGCACCCCGTCGAGCAGCGCCTCGACCTGCGCCAGGCCGCCGCTGGCCAGTGTCTCCTCGGTGCGTCCCACGGCCTGTGCCAGGCGCGGCAAGGCGCAGTACTCGGCCGAGCCCTTGAGTTTGTGCAGCGCGGCCCTGAGTTGCTCCGGGTCGTTGTCACGCCAGCCGACGGCGAGCTCGGCCCGATGCTGCGGCGCCTCGTCGAGGAACAGCTGCAGCATCCGGCGCGCGAGTTCGGGGCGGCCCCCGGTGATTGCCAGCGCGCTCGCGCTGTCGTGGACGCCGGGCAGGGTCTCAGGCGACGCGCGGGGTGACGCGCCGACCGCGTCGTGCGCCAACCAGCGGTGCAGGGTCTGCACCAGCTGCGTCTCGTCGATCGGCTTGGTCAGGTGGTCGTCGAGCCCGGCGGCGAGCGAGCGCTCGCGGTCACCCTCCATGGCGCTCGCGGTCACGGCCACCAACGGCGGGCAGTCGGGACCGAGCCGCTCCCGGATCTTCTGCGCCGCCTCGGTGCCGCTGATCCCGGGCATCTGCAGGTCCATCAACACGAGGTCGAAGCCGTCGCCGGCGCGTGCGATCGCCTCGATGCCGTCGCTGGCCTCGGTCACGGCCGCGCCGTACTGCTCGAGCAGGGTGACGACCAGGGTGCGGTTGATCGCGTTGTCGTCGCACACCAGCACGCGCCGGCCGTGCAGCCAGCGCGCTTCGTCATCGCCACCCCACCGCCGTCGGCTGCGGCTCGAGTGGCCCTGGGCGAGGATCCCGAGACTCAACGGCTTGGGCTTGCACCACTCGGCACAGTCGCTGCAGGTCTCCGCGTTGGCCGGGTTGACGGCGTCGGAGATGAGCACCAGGACCGGACCCAGGTAGTGCTCGCGGAGCGCCGGGAGATCTCTTTCGCAGAGCAGGTGGGGGTCCCCGGTAACCGACTGGCCGAGGACCACCAGGTCCACCCCCTTGGTCAGCGCCGCGTCGACACGCGCCGGGTCGTCGACCTCGACGACCTCGGCCCCGGACAGGCGCAGCAGTGCGCTCGACGCGTTAAGCACCTGCGGCGCATGCTCGCACAGCAGCACGCGCCGGCCGTCGTAGAGGTGGCCAACCCGGTCGGCGATACGCCGTTCACCGTCGGCCTCGAGGGGAAGCTCGACCCAGAAACGCGAGCCCTCGCCGTAGCGACTCGCCACCCCGATGCGTCCCCCGAGCAGCTCGCAGAGCTGGCGCGAGATGGCCAGGCCGAGGCCGGTGCCGGAGTGGCGTCGCGTGGTGGTGGCGTCGAGCTGGCTGAAGGTGTCGAACAGCCGCCCGACCTCCGCCTCGGGGATGCCGATGCCGGTGTCGCTGACCTCGAAAACGAGGCGGGTCTCGGCCCCGCTGCCAAGCTTGCGTGCCGTGATCCTGACGACGCCACGATCGGTGAACTTGATGGCGTTGCCGATCAGGTTGGTGAGGATCTGCGCCACCCGCTGCTTGTCGCCGACCAGGCGCTCCGGCAGGTCCCCGTCGATCTGGTGACAGATTTCGAGGCCCTTCTGATGGGCCTGCACGGCGAACACCGTGATCAGCTCCTCGATGGCCTCGACCAGGTCGAAGGCCGCGAGATTGACGGTCAGCTTGCCGGCCTCGATCTTGGACAAGTCGAGGATGTCGTTGATGATCTCCAGCAGCGAGCGTGCGGACTGCTGGATCATGCCGACCTGGTCGTGCTGGCGCGAGGTGAGCGGCTCGCGCAACAGCAGCCTGCTGAAGCCGATGATGCCGTTCATCGGCGTGCGGATCTCGTGACTGATGTTGGCCAGGAAACGGGACTTGGCCTCGGTCGCGGCCAGTGCCGCATCGCGCGACGCGGTCAGCTGCTGCTCGTCGTCCAGGCGCTGCAGCTCCAGTGCCATCCGGCGCGCGGTCAGGCGCAGCAGGTTGCGTCCCGCTTCAGTGGGCTTCCAGGGCCTGTCGTGGGCCGCGAAGATGCAGCCGATCAACGTGTCGTGGCGATCGTAGATCGGCTCGGCGTAGAGGCTCTCGCTGCCGGCGGGCAGCCGCGCGAGATCGGGATGCCACCGAGCCAGGTCGCGTTCCACTGCCATGGAGCCGCCGGACTCGACGGTCATGACCAGCGCCTCGGCCAGCGGCGCAGCGTCGAGGGCGTCCGGAGCCATGGCCGGCCCGGCCAGGGTCAGCAGGTCAGGCGGCCGTTGCGCGGCATGCTGCCTGACGATCCCGGCCCAGGTGCAGGCAAGACCGGTCTGCACGGACCGTGCGATGTCGTGGAACGGGTCGCCGCCATACATGCCGGCCTGTGCAAGTTGGCCAATCGCACGGGTGATGCGCTGGGTCTCGGTGACGTCGTTGCCGATGCAGAGGATTTCAGTGCGCTTGCCGTCGGGATCGTGCAGCATGCGCACCGACCAGCTGACGTAGACCGTCCGACCCTCGCGGGTCAGGTGCCGGGTCGGCCCCGACGACGCGAGCCCGGGGTTGTTGAGGATCCGCGCGTACCCCTTGGAGAAGCGCTCGTCGATCAGGGTGCCGAGCGATGGCTGGCCCAGCATCTCCGCCTCGCTAAAGCCGAAGAAGCGCTGCGCGAAGTCGTTGAAGAAGGTGACCCGTCCCTCGAGGTCCAGCTTCATGACGATGCTGTTGGCGTTCTGCACCAGCTCGCGATAACGCGTCTCCTGCACGGCCAGGTTCTTCAGCGAATCGCGCAGCTGGGCGGTAGCCAGGTCGATCTCATGCTGCATGCGCTCACGCGCCTGGGCGAGGGCCTGGGCCATGTGGTTGATGCCCTGCTCGAGCACGCCAAGCTCGCCATGGCTGCCGACCCGGGCGCGGACCGCCAGCTCGCCTCGTCCGATGCGGCGCACCGTCTCGGCGAGGTGCTGGATGCGCGCGCTCATGGCGGCGCTCATGCGGAAGGCGAGCAGGCCGCCGAGCAGCAGCGCGGCGAGGGAGATCAGGATGCTGCTCAGGATCACGGCGTCGCGCTGGGCGTCGAGCCCGGCGCGGGAATACTGCAGGGTCACCCAGCCCAGCACGGGCCGTTCCGCGGTGGGGCTGCTGGCCCTGATCCCGATCTCGAGCGGCGCATCGGCGGCACCCGGCGAGGCGGTTACAGGCTGGTGGAAGGCGAGGCGCCGGCCGCCGTCGACCAGTTCCGCGCCTTCGGCGGTGGGCAGCCGGTCCAGCGGAACCTGCCACGCCTCCGCAGCGCCCCACTGGATCAGCACGCGACCATCGGCGCCACGCAGCATGCCGACCTCGAAGTCGTCGCTTTTCTGCAGCGACTCGACGAGCCCGGCGTTGCGCAGGTAGAGGACGTCGCCGGAGAACAGCGCAAACTCGCTGGTCGCGGCCAGGCCGTCTGCGATGGCGTCCACGCGCTCGCGCATGCTCTCCTCGAGGCCGTCGAGCCGGTCGTGCAGGTAGAAGATCATGAGCACCAGCGCGAGCAGCCCGCTCGGCACCAGCGCCAATGCGAGCAGTTGTCGACGGATCTGCGCAGTGGCGCTCATCGTCCTTCCTCGTGTTGGCGCAACGCCTCGAACAGGGCCTCCTCGGCCGGCGGGTTGAGGCCGAGCGAGCGGGCGACCTGGTGGTTGATGGCGATGGCGTATCCGCGTGAGAGGGTCGGCGGATCGAGCCTGCCGCGCTCGACGAAACGGGAGAGGCTCAGGGCCAGGTCACGGCCGATGGTCTCGGGGTCGGCATGCACGGCGAGCAGCGCGCCTGCCTTGACGTACGCTTCGGAGAGGCCGATCACCGGTTTGCGCTGCCGGTAGGCGGCGAGCAGCACCTTCTGCAGGGAGTAGCGGTTGTAGAGGGTCGGGTCCGGCGTGATCAGGAGGGCGTCGGCGTAGCGCAGCAGCTGCTCGACGCGCGGGATCAGCAGCCCCTCTTCGGGCACCACGGCATCGACGACCTCGAGTCCCACGTCCCGTGCGGCGGTGACCAGTGGCCCGATCAGCGTCTCACGCCCAGCGCTGGCAAGCACTCCGAGGCGCTGCAGCTGGGGGAGGGCCAGGCGCAGTGCGGCGATCTGGCGTGGCGCCGGCTGGTCGAGGTAGAGCGCCGAGTGCGCGTGCTGATGGGATGCTGGCCCGGCGGACGCGTCGAGTTGCGGGTAGAGTGACGCCGCGATGGCGGCATGGAGTACCGGCACCGGCAGTGACCCGTGCAGCGACTGCGCGGCGCGCGTGCCCAGGGTGACCACCAGGACGGGGGGGGCGGGTCCGGCCAGCGCGTCCTGCAGCCCTTCGCGACCAACCTCGCGCAGCGCCACCTCGCTGCCGAGCGCCGTGAGCTCGGCGCGCGCGGCGGTGGCGATGCGCGCATGCAGCGCGCTGCCGTCGCCGAGCAGCAGGATCTCGGCGGGTGCCGCGGGCGACGCCCCGGCATACAGTCCGGCCAACAGGCAGGCGATGCGCGTCAGCCAGAGCCGGCCGCCCTCGCGGAACGAGGCGCGTTTGAGGCGGATGTGCTCCATCGCTTGCTGGCTTGGCGGCCCTGCTCGCCGTGCGGACCTCACCTCCTCCTCCGAGGTTAGCGTGTGGGCCCGTCGAGTTGTTTGGGCCAATTATGCAGCAGTGATTCGGTCGTTGCACCCATCACCCGCTGGCCGCGCGCGGCGGCCAGCGGGTATGCTTCTGCCCCGGATCCACCCGAGGCTGCGCGATGCTATACCCGACCCTGGACCGGCACGTCGGCCACACCCCGCTGGTGCGGCTGCAGCGCCTGCCGGTGGCCAACGGCAACACCGTTCTGGCCAAGCTCGAGGGCAACAACCCGGCCGGTTCGGTCAAGGACCGTCCGGCGCTGAGCATGATCACCCACGCCGAGGCGCGCGGCGAGATCCGTCCAGGCGACACCCTGATCGAGGCGACCAGCGGCAACACCGGCATCGCGCTGGCGATGGCCGCGGCGATCCGCGGCTACCGCATGCTCCTGATCATGCCCGACAACCTGAGCCTCGAGCGCCGCGCGGTGATGCGCGCCTTCGGCGCCGAGCTGGTGCTGGTGACCCGGGAGGCGGGCATGGAGGGAGCGCGCGACCTCGCCGAGGAGATGGAGCGCGAGGGGCGGGGGCGCGTGCTCGACCAGTTCTCCAACCCGGATAACCCGCGCGCGCACTACGAGGCCACTGGCCCGGAGATCTGGCAGGCGACCGAGGGGCACGTCACCCACTTCGTCAGCTCCATGGGCACCACCGGCACCATCATGGGTGTCTCGCGCTACCTCAAGGAACAGGATCCGACGGTGCAGATCGTCGGCGTGCAGCCGGCCGAGGGGGCGAGCATCCCCGGCATCCGGCGCTGGCCGGAGGCCTACCTGCCCAGGATCTTCGAGCCCGAACGCGTCGATCGCATCATCGACGTCACGCAGCAGGAGGCGGAGGAGACCACGCGTCTGCTGGCCGCTCGCGAGGGGCTGTTCGCCGGGGTCTCCTCGGGGGGCGCCGTGGCGGCCGCCCTGCGCCTGGCCGAGGAGCTGCGCGACGCGACCCTGGTCGTGATCATCTGCGATCGTGGCGACCGCTATCTGTCGACCGGGGTCTTCCCGGGCGACTGACCCGTTGACCTGGCGCCTCGTCCGGCTGCTGCTGGCGTGCTGCGGGGCCTCCGCGCTGGCGGTCGCCGCTTCGCCCGGGGGAACGCTGCGCGCGGACGCGCTGGACGGCGCGGGCTGGCGGGCCAAGGGCGTGGAGGTCGCCTGGCGCTGGCGGTCGGACGGGACGACCGGGGTGGTGCTCGCGATCGACGCGCTCACCGTCGACGGCGTCGGCAGCTTCCGCGCGCTGCGCCTCGATTGCCCCGCCGCACGCCTCGACGCTGACAGCGCCAGCTGTGCGCGCGCCACGGTCGGCCTGGTCGGGGCGGGGGAGGTCCCGCTGCATGGTGATCTCGGGTTCCGCTACGCATGGACCGGAGGCGACCTCGCGCTCGACCTGCACCGACTCGAGCTCTGCGCCGGCCGGGTGGAGGGCAGCGCGAACGTCGCCGCCACTGCGTGGCGCGCGGCGCTGCGGCTCTCGGCCCTCGACGCCCGCTGCCTGGCCGGCCTGGCCAGGCCGGAAGAAGGGTTGCCGGTCGACGTCACCGCGGGCCGCGTGTCCGGTGACCTCGACCTCGGCTTCGACAGGACCACGCTGGCGCTGACCGGCGACCTCGCGACCGCGGGGCTCGCCTTCGGCGACGCCGCCGGCACCGTCGCCGGCGAGGCACTCGATGCCCGACTCAGGGCGACGCTGCACCGGACCGGGACGGCCTGGCAGGGCACGCTGGAGCTGCACGCCAGCCGCGGGGTGCTGTTTCGTGACCCGGTGCTGCTCGACGCCGCGCTCGCCCCGCTGGTGCTGCGCGCGGAGGGACGGACCACGGCCGGCGGCGTCGAGGTGACGGCCATCGACTTCGACCAGGGAGCGACGCTCAACCTCTCCGGGCACCTCGCGCTGCAGGACGGCGCGCTGGCCGTGGCCGACCTCGCCTTCGCCAGCACGGCGCCCGGCGGACTCTACGACGCCTGGCTGCAGCCGCTGCTGATCGGCACCGCGCTCGACGACCTCGAACTCGCCGGCGCGCTGCGCGGACGTCTGCACGGGGCGGCCACACGCTGGAACGTCAGCGCGGAGCTCGACGACCTCGCGCTGCTCGACCGTCGCGGCCGCTTCGCCCTCGGCGGGCTCGACGGCACCCTCGCCTGGGGTGGCGCGGAGACCCCGCCGAGCCGCCTGAGCTGGGCTGGTGGTCACTACCTGGGCCTCGCGGTGGGAGCCTCCGGGGCAGACTTCACCCTGCGCAACGGCACCCTGCGTCTGCTCGCGCCGCTGCGCCAGCCCCTGGTCGACGGGGCGCTGGCCGTCGCCGAACTGGAGGCGACCGGGGTCGGCGGGCCGGGTGCGCGCGTGACCCTCGAGGCGACCCTGGAGCCGGTTTCGCTGGAGGCGCTCGGCTACGCTTTCGGCTGGCC
>JBFIFF010000050.1:0-9248 GCA_041602955.1 Gammaproteobacteria bacterium
ACGCTGGCCGACGCGACCGGCCCGCCCGGCGCGCGCGCGCTGCTGCAGCCGGCGATGCGTGGCGGTCGGCGGGTGAACCCGGCCGAGGCGCTCGAGGCGGTCCGCGCGCGGGTGCGCACGCAACTCGAGCGCCTGCCGGAGCCGCTGCTCAGGCTGTCGGGGGATCCGGGCTACCCGGTGACGGTCGACCCTCTCCTGCGCGAACTCGCCGAGCGTGTGGACCGCAGCCACGCGGCGGCGGGCTGACGACGACGCTCAGGCCGAGCCGAGCACCATCCGCACCAGGTCGGAGAGCGACTCCGCCTCGAGCTTCTTCATCAGGCGCGCGCGGTGCACCTCGACCGTGCGCGGACTGATGTGCAGCTGCTCGGCGATCTCCTTGTTGGTGCGCCCGGCGACGATCAGGTTGAGCGCCTCGCGCTCGCGCGGGGTGAGCTGGTCGAGGCGTCCCGCGACCTTGTCGCGCTCGGCCTTGCGGTGCTTCTGCAGGGCGCCCTTGGCCAGCGCGTACTGCACGCGGTTGAGCAGGTGCTCGTCGTCGAACGGTTTCTCGATGAAGTCGACGGCCCCCTGCTTCATCGCGCGCACCGCCTTGGGCACGTCGGCGTGGCCGGTGAGAAAGATCACCGGCATGGTGATGTCGCGCTCCTGCAGCCGTTGCTGCAGGTCGAGGCCGTCCATGCCGGGCATGCGGATGTCGAGGACGATGCAGCCGGTCATGGCCGGGCGGACCGCGGCGAGGAAATCGTCCGGCATGGCGTAGTCGGCGGTGCGCAGCCCATCGGAGCGGAACAGCATGCACATCGCGCGGCGCACCGCGTCGTCGTCGTCGACCACGAACACGGTGGGTTCATGCTTCACGGTCGGATTCCTCCCCGGTCAGGGGCAGCGTGAACCGGAAGGTGGCGCCGCCCATGGCGTTGTTGCTGGCCCGCAGTTCGCCGCCGTGGGCCTCGACGATTGTACGGCAGATCGATAGGCCCATCCCCATGCCGTCCTTCTTGGTCGAGAAGAACGGATCGAACAGGTGCTCGGTGACCCCTTCGACGAAGCCGCTGCCGCTGTCGGCGACCGCGATCTCGACGCGGTCTTCTCGGGCGGCGGCGGTCAGGCTCACGTGGCGTCGCCCGGACGTCCCGACCGGAAACGACTCGATGGCGTTGAGCAGCAGGTTGAACAGCACCTGTTCGATCTCGAGGCGGTTGGCACGCACCTCGGGGAGCGCTTCGGGGAGATTGCAGGAAACCTCGACGCGGCGTTCGCGGGCCTCGTGCTGGACCAGGCGCGCCACCTCCTCGGCCAGCCGCGGCAGGTCGACGCTCTTGCGCTCGGCCGGCCCCTTGCGCAGGAAGTTGCGCAGCCCGCGGATGATGTCGGCGGCCCGCTCGGCCTGCAGCGAGGCGTCCTCGAGGGCCTCGACCAGCTCGGCGGCATCCCACTGGCCCGAGCGCATCATGCGCAGCGAGGCGCGCGCATAGCCGCTGATCGCGGCCAGGGGCTGGTTGAGCTCGTGGGCCAGCTTGGCGGCCAACTCACCCATGGTCGCGAGCCGCGCGACGTGCGCCATGTCGCTGAGCTGGCGCTGCATGCGCGCCTCGAGGCGCTCGTTGGCGCTGACGTCGCTGAGGACGGCGATGATCATCGGCAGCCCCCCCTGGGCCACCGGCCGGAACGGCACCAGGGTGACCCGGGCACGCCGTCCGGGGTCGTCGGGCATGTCGATCTCGAAGGTTTCGGCCACCCCTTCGCCGGGGGTCCCGGACTGCAGCGCGGCGACCCCTTGGGCGTAGGCGTCGTGACCGCAGGCGTGCACCGGCTGGCCGGACAACGCCTCGCGCGAGCGGCCGAACCAGTCGGCATAGGCCTGGTTGACGTAGCGGTGGAGCCCGTTCCGGTCGAGGGTCGCGATGCCCAGTGGCAGGGTGTCGGTCAGCGCGAGCATGCCGGCGCGGTTGCGCCTGGCGTTGCGCTCGAGGCGCCGGTAGGCGACGGCCAGTGCGACGCAGGCGATGAGCAGGATGCCGGTGAGCAGCGCGAGCAGCGTGGTCACGGCGCCCCGTCCGCGAGGAAGGCGCGCAGTGCCGCCAGGAACGCCGCGGGTTGCGCGGCGTGCACCCAGTGGCCGGCGCCCTCGATCCAGCTGAGCGTGGCGCGTGGGAAGAACGCGCGGATGCGCTCGGGGTCCTCGGGTCGCAGGTAGTCGGAGTCGCGCCCGGCGATGAACCGTACCGGGCCGTCGTAGCGGGCGCCGTCGGGGACCGGGAAGGCCTCGATGTCGGCCAGTCCGGCGGCCAGTGCCGGCAGGTTGATGCGCCAGCGCAGGCGGCCCTGGTCCTGGGCCAGGTTGGTGAGCAGGAACGCGCGCAGCGCCGGGTCGTCGAGCCGCGCGGCGAGGGCCGCATCGGCCGCGGCGCGGCTCCCCAATGCGGCGAGGTCGAGCCGGGACAGGGCCTCGATCACCTCGTCCTGGTTGCCGCGGTAGGCGCGCGGGGCGATGTCGACCACCGCCAGGCGCGCGACCCGTTTCGGGTGCTCGAGGGTGTAACGCATCGCGGTCTTGCCGCCCATGCTGTGGCCGAGCAGCGTCACCGGTTCGTCCGGAGAGAGACGCTCGACCAGCCGGGCCACGTCGGCCGCCATGGCCGGGTAGCCGGTGTCCGGGGCGTGTGGCGAGGCGCCGTGGTTGCGCAGGTCGACGGCGATGACCCGGTGTTCGCCAGCGAGGTCGCGGGCGATGCGTCCCCAGTTGGCGGCCGAGCCGAACAGCCCATGCAGGATCAGCAGCGGCGGGCCGCTGCCCTGTTCGCGGTAGCTGAGATCGACGGTCACGCTGTCCCCCTGTTCCTGGGGACAGTGTAAGGAAGAAGGCGGGGCCGGGGTAAGGCGTCGCGCCCCACCCCGACCCCGCGACGGCTCAGATCGCCTCGGCGTCCATGCGGATCGCCCCGCACGGGCACTCTTCGGCACACAGGCCGCAGCCCTTGCAGTAGTCGTACTTGAACTCGAAGCGCTTGCCCGGGCCGAGCTTGGTGATGGCGTTGTCGGGGCACACGCCGTAGCAGTTGTCGCACTCGAAGCAGTTGCCGCACGACATGCAGCGGCGCGCCTCGAACAGCGCGTTGTCCACGTCGAGATCGCCGAGCACCTCGGCGAACCCGGACTGGCGGCGGATCACCTCCAGTGCCGGTTGCACCGTGCGCGGCGCGTCGGAGTAGTACCAGGTGTTGAGCTTGTCGAAGCCGACGACCTCGGCCTTCGGCGGCTTGGCGTAGGTCGTGCCGTTGAGGTAGGCGTCGATGTGCCGCGCCGCCTTCTTGCCGTGGCCGATGGCGGTGGTCATCGTGCGCTCGGAGGGCACCATGTCGCCGCCGGCGAAGATGCCCGGGATGCCGGTCTGCATGGCCGCGTCGACCTGCAGCACGCCGTCCTCGATGTGCGCGGCCTCCTGGCCCTCGACCAGGCCGAAATCGGGATTCTGGCCGATGGCCAGCACCAGCACGTCGGCACCGAGTTCGTCCATGCGTCCGGTCGCCTTCATGCCCTCCTCACCCTCGACCATCTCCTCCATCACCAGCGTGCCGTTCTCGACGCGGCGGATGGTGCGCAGGTTGCACAGCGAGACCCCCTCGAGCAGCGACTCCTCGATCTCGAAGACGTGGGCGGCCATGCGCTCGCGGGAGCCGCGCGTGACCACGGTCACCTCGCGGGCACCGAGGCGGATCGCCGAGCGGGCGACGTCCATCGCCGTGTTGCCGCCACCGTAGACCGCCACGCGTCCGCGCAGCCCGGTCTGGCCGTCGTCCTCGACCGCGCGCAGCACGCTGACGCCGTCGAGCACCGGCACGCTGCCGTCGCCCGGGATCTCGATCATCCGTGCCGCGTGGGCGCCGACCGCCATGAAGCAGGCGTCGTAGCCCTCGGCCTGCATGGTCGCGACGACGTCATCGACCTTCGACCCCATGCGGAACTCGACGCCCATCTCCTCGATGCGGCCGATGTCGGCATTGAGCTTCTCGCGCGGCAGGCGGTACTTGGGGATGCCGTAGCGCAGCATGCCACCCGGCTTGTCGAGGGCGTCGTAGAGGGTCACGGCGTGGCCCAGGCGGCGCAGGTGGTAGGCGGCCGAGAGGCCTGCCGGGCCGGCGCCGATGACCATCACGCGCTTGCCGGTGTCCGCGCCGGGCTCGATGGCCCAGCCGTGCTTGGTCGCCTGGTCGCCGAGGAAGCGCTCGACGGCGTGGATGCCGACCGACTCGTCGAGGTCCTTGCGATTGCAGGCCGACTCGCACGGGTGGTAGCAGGCGCGCCCCATCACCGACGGCATCGGGTTGTCGCGCATGATGGTCCGCCAGGCGGCCTCGTAGTTGCCCTCCTCGGCGTGGAACAGCCACTCCTGGATGTTCTCGCCGGCAGGACAGGCGTGGTTGCAGGGCGGCAGGCGGTCGACGTAGACCGGTTTTTCGGTGCGCCAGGAGCCGGTCTTGTTGAGCAGGCTGCTGCCGACCTCGAGCGTGATCGCGAAGGGCTTGTTCATCGGGCTTCTCCCACCTCGGTCTCGAGGAGTCCGAATTTCTTGATGTTGCGGTCGGCGATCGCCTGGACCCCCTCGAGCTGCCACTCGTTGCCGCGCTTGAGCACGTGGGCGAAGCGACGCTGCAGGCTGAGGTACTCGTTGACCGGCGCCGGTCGGCGCAGCTTGGTCGAGCTGGTGATCTCGCCGTTCTCGGCCTCGAACAACGGGTAGAGGCCGCACTCGACCGCGAGGCGGGCGAGCTTGACGGTGTCGGCCGGCTTCGAGCCCCAGCCGAGGGGACACGGCACGAAGATCTGGATGTAGCGCGCACCGCGGAACGACATCGCCTTCTCCACCTTGGCCTCGAGGTCGTGCAGGTTGGAGACGCTGGCGGTGGCGACGTACGGGATCTCGTGGGCGATGGCGATCAGCGGCACGTTCTTGCCCTTGCCGAACTCGGCGCCGGGGGCGTCGCCGAGGGGCATGGTGGTCGCGGTGCGCGCCGTCGGCATGGTCGCGCTGGAGCGCTGCACGCCGGTGTTCATGTAGGCCTGGTTGTCGTAGCAGATGTAGAGCACGTCGTCGTTGCGCTCGAACATCCCCGACAGGCAGCCGAAGCCGATGTCGGTGGTGCCGCCGTCGCCGCCCTGGGCGATCACGCGCACGTCATCGCGCCCCTTGACCTTCATCGCCGCGGCGATGCCGGTGGCGATCGCCGGGGCGTTGCCGAACAACGAGTGCATCCAGGGGATGCGCCAGGCCGACTCGGGGTACGGCGTGGTGAACACTTCGAGGCAGCCGGTGGCGTTGGCCGCGATCAGCTGGTTGTTGCTCACCCGCATCGCCGCGTCGATGGCGTAGCGGGCGCCGAGCGCCTCGCCGCAGCCCTGGCAGGCGCGGTGTCCGGAGTCGAGCGAGTTGGAGCGATCCAGCGTCGCCTGCACCGTGCGCTGCGCCTGGTCGAGCAGGCGGTTGCCGACGGTCAGGGTGCCGGTCTGATAGAAACGGACCTGTTGGTGTGCCATGGTCGAGCCCCCTTAGATCTTGGCTGCGGCCACGAGGCCGATGTCGCGCAGGATGTTCTCGGCGTCGGGTCCCGGCCGGTGGCCGGAATGGGAGCGCTCGAGCTGACGGTTGACGATCTCTTCCTGCAGGTCGAGGAAGTGGGTCGGGTCGAGCCGGTCGGCGACGCCGTCGGCGAACAGCCGACGCAGCGACTCGCGGACCACCGGACGCCCGCCGAGGCCGCCGATGACCGAGTAGCTGCGGATGTCGCTGTCGCTGAGCGCCATGCGCACGTTGTTCGAGACGATGCCGCCGATGCCGACCGCGAGGCACTTCTCGAAGATGATCACCCGCTTGGCCCGGCTCACCGCCTCGCGCAACGCCGCGGTCGGGAACGGGCGGAACGAGCGCAGCGTGACCGCGCCGATCTTATCGCCGGCGTCGCGCATCTCGTCGATCACCTCCTGCATGGTGCCGATCACCGAGCCCAGCGTAACCACCAGGGTCTCGGCGTCCTCGGTGCGGTACTCGGAGATCAGGCCACCGGAATCGCGGCCGAAGATCGCCTTGAACTCCTCGGCCACCTTCGGGATCAGCTCCAGCGCCTCCATCTGCCGGTGGTGCGCCAGGTAGCGCACCTCGGTGAACGCCTCGGGACCGACCATCGCGCCGATCGAGACCGGGTTGGCCGGGTCGAGCACCTGGCGCGGCTCGAACGGCGGCAGGAAGGCGTCGACCTGCTCCTGGGTCGGGATGTCGATGCGGTCGTAGCAGTGGGTCAGGATGAACCCGTCCATGCACACCATCACCGGCAGGCTGATCGCCTCGGCGATCTTGAACGCCTGGATGTGGACGTCGACCGCCTGCTGGTTGTTCTCGCAATAGAGCTGGATCCAGCCGGCGTCGCGCATCGACATGGAGTCGGTCTGGTCGTTCCAGATGTTGATCGGCGCGCCGATCGCACGGTTGCCGACCGTCATGACGATCGGCAGGCCGAGGCCGGAGGCGTTGTAGACCGCCTCGGCCATGTACAGGATGCCCTGGCTTGCGGTCGCGGTGTAGGTGCGCGCACCGGCGGCCGACGAACCGATGCCGACCGACAATGCGGCGAACTCCGACTCGACGTTGATGTACTCGCAGTTCTTGAGTTCACCGCTTTTGACCAGTTCGCCGAGCCCCTCGACGATGTGGGTCTGCGGCGTGATCGGGTAGGCGCAGATCACCTCGGGGCGGCACAGGGCCACGGCCTCGGCGACGGCGTGCGAACCTTCGGTCTGTTTGAGCATGTCCGTCTCCCCTTCAGTTGGCCTTGACGGCCTCGTAGGCGGCGGTGGCGGCGGCGATGTTGCCCTCGCCCACCTTGCCCGGGAATTTCTCGGTGATGGCCGACTTCACGGCGTCGAGCGTGATGCGGCCGGTGATCGCGGCGAAGGCGCCGAGCAGCGCGGCGTTGGGCACCGGGCGCTTGACGTACTTCAGTGCCAGCTCGGTGGCCGGCACCGTGACCACGCGCCCGGCCTGCAGGCGGCCGACGGCGTCACCGATGCCGAGTTCCTCGGTGGTCCGCCCGGTGTTGATCAGCAGGTAGCCGTCGTCGCGCAGGCCGGCGAAGACGTCGATCGCCTGGAACAGCGTCGGGTCCTGGACGATCAGCGCGTCGGGCTCGAGGATCGGCTCGCGCAGCCGGATCTCCTGGTCGTCGATGCGGCAGAACGCCACCACCGGGGCGCCCATCCGTTCGGAACCGAAGCTGGGGAAGGCCTGGGCGTGACGTTGCTCGAGGAACGCGGCCACCGAGAGCATCTCTGCGCCCGAGACCACGCCCTGGCCTCCACGGCCGTGGATACGGATCTGGAACATGTACTCGCCTCCTCTCTGGGTTTGTCGTTGTGCAGGTATTATAAACCAAACTTTTGGTAAAGATAAATATATCTAATGAAATAAATTAAAATTGATCATTCAGTTACTTAGCATATTTATTCACAGCAATGTCATATTTTCTGGTCAGACCTGTAGCTATTCATCGGACCTGGCGCTTAGCCCCGGCTCGCCTGTGGCGGCCGCCCGCCTTGTGCGGCCGATTCTCCACGACGGCATCTCATGCGTGCATCCCGCTTCGCGTGACGACCTCCTCGAAGGCGACCCGATCCAGCGTCCCCTTCGACTCGAGTTCCTCGGCGACGGCCAGGATCGCGGCGCGGACTGCGGCGAGTTGCAGGCGGTCTCGCACCCGTTGCCCGACCCAGCGGGCCATCAACAGCAGCTGCTCGCGGCTGTGGCAGACCCGCTGCAGGGCTTCGGCGATCTGCGCGATGTCTTCCTCGTTGCCGCACCCGGCGTGCCCCAGGTAGGCCTGCACGGCGAACTCGCCTGCGTAGCTCACCTCGGCGGCGACCACGGCGGCATGCAGTGCCTCGCCGGGCGAGCCGCCCAGCCCGTGCCGCGGGTCGTGGTGCACGGCCATGCCGTAGCGACCCGGTACCCGGTCGATCGAGACGGCGTGGACCGCGAGGCCGTGCCACCGTGCGATGACCGCGTGGGCGGCCTCATGGATCGCCGCCTCGCGACGTGCCTCGCCCGCCCTTTCGCCTGGCGACGGCGGCTGCAGGCCGCCAGCGGGCGCACCGTCGTCGCGCGGCGTGGAAGGGGGTGGTGCGGGGTTCTGGCGTCGCACGTTATCTAAGGACCACCTGTCTAAGCGTCGTTATGTCGGCAATCCATCACCCCGGGCGCGAGGCATGCTGGACGCACTCGAGGCTGCCGGTCGCGTCTCTGCGCGGTGCCGGCGCGGGTCCCGTCGAGGGGCCGTTCGGCTACTATGCTCTGATTATGAGAAAAATCCCAGTGACGGTGGTGCTGGCCTTGGGCCTGGTGTCGCTCTCGCAGGCGGCCATCTACCAGTGGCAGGACGCCGGCGGCAAGACCGAGTACGGCGACAATCCGCCACCCGGCGTCATCGCCGAGCCGGTCGAACTGCGGCCGCTCTCCACCGTGGGCCCGCAAGCCCAGCCCGGCGAAACCGCCGCGCCCGCTCCCGGCGATGCCCCGGGGGTCACGCCCTACACGCGGTTGACCATCCTCAGTCCAAGCCAGGGCCAGACCATTCGCACCGACACCGGGCGCATCGAGATCCGGGTCGACCTGCAGCCGGCCCTGCAGGAGACCGCGGGGCATCGCCTGGTGGCGATCGTCGACGGCACGCGGATCCAGGGTGCGGGGAGCCTCGTCACGTTCCTCGCGGGACGCGGCACCCACCGGGCCCAGGTCGCCGTGCTCGATGCCGAGGGCAACACCCTCGTGCGCAGCGGGCAGATCTCTTTCGATGTCCGTTCGGACCAGCGCCTGCCGCCGTCGCGCGAGCTCAAGGCGATCCAGGGCATCCGGCCCGCGAACTGAGCTCATCCCCGACCGCGAGCGACGGGATGCGCCGCGACGTTTCTGCGCGTGAAGTTCGTGGTGCCCGGGGCCGGAGTCGAACCGGCACGGCCGAAGCCGGGGGATTTTAAGTCCCCTGCGTCTACCAGTTTCGCCACCCGGGCGGATGGGCGTTCGCCACCGCGCGCGGCACGGCGCGCGTGGAGGAACGCGAGGGAAATGGAGGCTGGGGTCGGAATCGAACCGGCGTACACGGCTTTGCAGGCCGAATCATACCTTCATAATCATAGTCTTGTGCGCTAAACACAGAATATCCCACCCGAGACATTATTGGATACCAATAATATCAGGCGAT
>JBFIFF010000051.1:0-9159 GCA_041602955.1 Gammaproteobacteria bacterium
ATCGCCGCCGGCGGCACGACGCTGCGTAACTACACCGGGGTGCACGGCGAGGCGGGCTGGTTCAGGATCCAGCTTGCGGTCTATGGTCGAGGTGGCGAGCCGTGTGTAAGCTGCGGCTCTGCGGTGCGGACGGTCACCTTGGGGCAGCGCTCGACCTTTTTCTGTCCTTCTTGTCAGCACTGAACCGGGAACCTAGATGAATCGACGGTTGGCAGGGAAAACCGTGAATACGGAACGGCGTGGCTATCAGCACGGCTTTTCCGACCTCGTGCCAGGCGTGTTCGACGTTACTTCACGAGAGCGCAAGGCCGAAACGATATTGCGTGTACTGGCTGAGCACCCAGGGGTGAACTTGGCGAAATCTACCGTCCTCGATGTCGGGGCCTCAAGCGGGATCATCGATGCGCGGATATCAAACAGCGTTTCAAGTACCCTCGGCATCGATATCGACGCCAAGGCGCTGGCGCATGCCGGGGCAAAATACCGGAGTGACCGGCTCGGTTTTGCTCGGGCCGATGCGCTGGCACTACCGCTCGGCGAAGGGGTGGTGGATATCGTGATCTGCGCGCACGTCTATGAGCACGTGCCCAATGCGCAGCAAATGCTTGACGAGATTTTCCGCGTATTGAAACCCGGAGGAATCTGCTATTTCGCCGCCGGCAACCGATTTCAACTCGTCGAACCGCACTACCGTGTGCCGTTGCTTTCTGCCATCCCACGGCCGCTGGCGCATAGCCTCCTTCGCTGGCGCGGGATGGCCTCCCGCTATCATGAACTGCACTTCAGCCTGTGGGGACTGCGGCGGCTGACGGCCCGGTTCCGTCGCCACGATTACACGCTGCGGTTGATCCGAGAGCCTGAGCGATTCGCGACAGGGTACCTGCTGCCCAAGCCTCGGTGGTTGCGCCGGGCAGTGCAGCGCTTCGCCGTTCTGCTCTACCCGCTTATCCCGACGTACATCTGGCTGCTCGAGAAGGAACGCCGGCCTTAGAGACGACGAACCCGGCCAAGGGCCGGGTTCGCAGCGATCGCGGCGACGCAGGTACTTACTTGATCTTCGCTTCCTTGTAGATCACGTGCTTGCGTACCACCGGATCGTACTTCTTGATCTGCATCTTCTCCGGCATGTTCCGCTTGTTCTTGTCGGTGGTGTAGAAGTGGCCGGTGCCGGCGCTGGAGACGAGTCGGATCTTGTCGCGCATGGTGGCGTCCTCCTCAGACCTTCTGCCCGGCCGCGCGCAGGTCGGCGAGCACGGTGTCGATGCCCTTCTTGTCTATGATGCGCATGCCCTTGGAAGAGAGGCGCAGCCTGACCCAGCGCTGTTCGCTCTCCACCCAGAAGCGGTGGGTGTGGAGATTGGGCAGGAAGCGCCGGCGGGTCTTGTTGTGCGCGTGGGAGACGTTGTTCCCGCTGACCGGCCGCTTGCCGGTGACCTGACAGACTCTGGACATCGCTGCTTATCCTGGAAATGCGCCATGCCGACCATCTGGGCCGGCGAAAGAGGCGAATTTATATCAGGACCAAGCGTGAGTTGCAAGGCACTTGGCGGCTCAGAGAACGCCCCGCTCGGCGAGCGAGACCGGCTCGCCGTCGCCGATCACGAAGTGGTCGAGCAGGCGCACCTCGACCAGCGCCAGGGCGTCGCGCAGGCGCAGGGTCACGGCCGCATCGGCCGCGCTGGGCTCGGCGTTCCCCGAGGGGTGGTTGTGCGCGACGATCAGCGCCGCGGCGTTGGTCGCCAGCGCACGGCGCACCACCTCGCGCGGGTGCACGGTCGCCCCGTCGAGCGTGCCGACCGCAAGTTCCTCGCAGGCGACGACCCGGTGGCGGGTGTCGAGGAACAGGCCGAGGAACACCTCGCGGTCGCGGTGGCGCAGGCGGCTGACCAGGAAACGGCGCGTCAGCGCGGGAGTGGTCAGGGCGTCGCCGCGGACCAGCGTGGCCTCGAGGTGGCGCCGCGCGAGTTCGGGTAGCGCGGCGATCTGGGCGTACCTGGCGTCGCCCAGCCCGGGCTGGGCACAAACCTGTTCGCGTCGCGCCTCGAGCAGACCGCGCAGCCCACCGAAGCGGCCGAGCAGGTCCCGCGCCAGGTCGAGGGCGGTGCGGCCGGGCATGCCGGTGCACAGGAAGAGGGCCAGAAGCTCCGCGTCGGAGAGCGCCTGCGGGCCGCGTGCGAGCAGCTTTTCCCGCGGCCGTTCGGCCGCGGGCCAGCGGTTGATCGGCATTCCACCTCCCTGTGCAACGCCTCGTCGAATGCGGATACACTCTAGACCCACATGGACGCCTTGGCCAACCGCAACATCCTGCTCGGCATCACCGGCGGGATCGCCGCCTACAAGGCGGCCGAGCTGACCCGCCTGCTGGTCGGCTCGGGGGCGAGGGTGCGGGTGGCGATGACCCCGGCCGCCCAAACCTTCATCACCCCACTGACCCTGCAGGCGCTCTCCGGCAACCCGGTCCATACCGACCTGCTCGACCCCGCCGCCGAGGCGGCGATGGGCCACATCGAGCTGGCGCGGTGGGCCGAGGTGATTCTGGTCGCGCCGGCCACGGCGGACTTCATCGCCCGGCTCGCCCACGGCCACGCCAACGACCTGCTGAGCACCCTGTGCCTGGCGACCCGCGCCCCCCTGGCGCTGGCCCCGGCGATGAACACCCAGATGTGGCTGCATCCTGCGACCCGGGCCAACTGCGCGTTGCTCGCCTCGCGCGGCGTCACCCTGGTCGGTCCTGGCGAAGGAGACCTGGCGTGCGGGGAGACCGGACCGGGACGCATGCTCGATCCGCCCGATCTGTGCGCGGCGCTACTCGGCCTGCTCGGCCACGGCCCGCTGGAAGGGCTGCGCGTGCTGGTCACCGCCGGACCGACACGCGAGGCGATCGACCCGGTGCGCTACCTCGGCAACCGCAGCTCGGGGAAGATGGGCTTCGCGGTCGCTGCGGCTGCCGTGCGCGCCGGCGCCCGGGTGACGCTGGTGGCCGGCCCGGTGACGCTGGCGACCCCGGCCGGCGTGCGCCGGGTCGATGTCGAGAGCGCGGCGCAGATGCTCGCGGCGGTGCGCGAGGCGGTGGTCGGATGCGACATCTTCGTCGGCACCGCCGCGGTCGCCGACTACCGTCCCGCGCGGGTGGCAGGCGAGAAGATCAAGAAGGAGGCGGCGGCGCTGGCCGTCGATCTCGAGCGCACCGCCGACATCCTCGCCGAGGTGGCCGCGCTCGATCCCGGGCCGTTTACCGTCGGCTTCGCCGCCGAGACCGACAACCTCGCCGATTACGCCAGAGCGAAGCTCGCGGCGAAGAAGCTCGACATGATCGCCGCCAACCGCGTTGGCGACGGGCTTGCCTTCGGCACCGACGACAACGAACTCGAGCTCTTCTGGCCCGGGGGGACTAAGCCCCTTGCGCGCGCTTCCAAGACCGAGCTCGCCGAGCAACTGATCGCACAGATCGCCGAGCGCTACCATGCCACACGACGTCAAGGTCAAGATCCTCGACCCGCGGATCGGTGACACGATCCCGCTGCCACACTACGCGACGGACGGCTCCGCCGGACTCGACCTGCGGGCCTGCGTCGCGGCGCCTCTGGAGGTCGCCCCGGGTGCGACGCACCTGGTGCCGACGGGCATCGCCATCCACCTCAACGACCCGGGGCTGGCGGCCATGCTGCTGCCGCGCTCGGGTCTCGGTCACAAGCACGGCATCGTGCTCGGCAACCTGGTCGGGCTGATCGACAGCGACTACCAGGGGCAGGTGTTCGTTTCCTGCTGGAACCGCTCCAGTGACTCCTTTACCATCGATGTCGGGGAACGCATCGCCCAGATGGTCATCGTCCCGGTGGTGCACGCTTCGTTCACCGTCGTCGACGACTTCGAGGCCACGTCACGCGGTGACGGCGGCTTCGGCCATTCCGGTCGGCACTGAGCAGGTAGCACGACAACCATGAAACTGCCCGGCATCCCGAAGCTGTCACTGAAGAGGAAGAAGGGCAGCGATTTCGACGTCGCGGGCAAGGACGGCACGCAAAAGCCCGCCAAGGCGCGCAAGGCCGCCGGCCCCGGCGGCTTGCGGCTGCCCCACTTTGCCATCGCGATCGGTCTCGCCGGCACGCTGTTGCTCGCCGCGGTGCCGGTCGCCGTCTGGCTGCTCTCCACCCAGCTGGCCTCGGAGGCCGCGCAGACCCAGGGGCAGACGGCCGGTCGCGCGGTGCGCGCCCAGGTCGATGCCGGTTTGGCACCGGCCATCGCGGTGGCCGACACCGTCGCCTCGGAGGTGGTCGAACCGAGCCTGTTCGACGGCGACCCGGCCACCCTGGCCGCGCGCGCCGAGGCGCTGGCGTCGCTCTTCCCGGGCGCGAAGCGGGTGCGGCTGTTGCCGATCGGCTACGACACCCTGGACCCGGACGCCGATCCGCCGATCAGCTACGCCGACCTCGAGCAGTTCGGTGCGGCCACGGCCCAGCCCGACACGCCACCACCGCTGGAGGTGTACCAGTTCGGCTCCCCGCAGGCCCACCTCAACGTGGTCCGCGCCATCGTCTCCGGGACCGGTGAGGCGGCTCGTGTCCACGGCCTGCTGGTGGTTGGCTACGACCTGGCGCTGCCACGCCAGGCGCTACGCGCCGCCGGCGGGATCGACGGCTACGCGGAACTCGTGCAGGTCGCCGGAGGCAAGCAGCTGGTGCTGGGCGCGGTCGGTGACCAGGCGCACAAGCAGGGGGCCGCCGTCGCCAGCGAGAAGGTGGCGGGAACGCGCTGGACCGTCCGCTACTGGCCGGACGCCGCTGCCATCAACGCGCTGCGCATTCCGCTCGAGGAACTGGCCGCGGTGTTCGGTGGCGCGCTGCTGCTGTTCCTGATGACACTGGTCCTCGTCTTCCGCTGGCTGGCCGGGGTGATGCGCCAGGACCAGGCGGCGATCATCAAGTTGGTCGGCGAACTCGTGGAACGCGGCTCTCACGTGAGCTACCCGGTCAAGCTGACCAGCTTCCGCGCCATGGTCCAGCTGATCAGCAGGATGTCGCCGCGCCTCGCCGCGGCCCAGGTCCGGCAGGTGGCCACGTCGGGCGCACCCGAGGGCGAGGGGGCGGCGACCCCACCCGCGGGCGATGCCCTCGCCGCCAAGAAGAAGGAGAAGGGGGCGCCATTGTCGAGCCTGTTCGACGACCTCGATCTTCCCGACCTCGGCGGGGAGAGCGCACCGGCGCCGGTCGCGGCACCGCCGGCGCGCGGCGTCCCGGTCCCGGGCTCGATCTTCCGCGCCTACGACATCCGCGGCGTCGTCGGCAGCACGCTCAACGCGGACATCGCCCGCCAGGTCGGTCTGGCGATCGGCAGTGCGGCGCTCGATCGCGGCCAGCAGACCGTGGTGGTCGGGCGCGATGGACGTCTCTCGGGGCCGCAGATGCTCGAGGCGCTCACCGAGGGGCTGCGCGCCAGTGGCCGCGACGTCATCGCCATCGGCCTGGTGCCGACCCCGGTGCTCTACTTCGCCACCCACCATCTCGGGTTCGCCTCGGGCGTGATGGTCACTGGCAGCCACAACCCGCCCGACTACAACGGCTTCAAGATCGTGCTCGACGGCGAGGCGCTGTCGGGGCAGGCGATCCAGGGGCTCCACCAGCGGCTCGAGTCGGGCAACCTGAGCAGCGGCTCGGGGTCCGCGCGGAACGAGAACGTCATCGACGACTACATCGAGCGCATCGTCGCCGACGTACAGCTCTCCCAACCGCTGAAGGTGGTCATCGACTGCGGCAACGGCGCGGCCGGCGCGGTCGCCACGGCGCTCTTCAGCGCGCTCGGCTGCGAGGTGGTCGAGTTGTACTGCGAGGTCGACGGCCAGTTCCCGAATCACCATCCCGATCCGGGCCAGGCCGAGAACCTGCAGGACCTCATCGAGACGGTGCAGCGCGAGGGCGCCGACATCGGGCTCGCTTTCGACGGGGACGGCGACCGCCTCGGCGTGGTCGACTCGAACGGCCAGATCATCTGGCCCGACCGGTTGATGATGCTCTTCGCCCGCGACCTGCTGTCGCGCCACCCGGACGCCGAGATCCTGTTCGACGTCAAGTGCAGCCGTAACCTGGCCAGCGTGATCCGGGAGAGCGGTGGACGCCCGACCATGTCGCGCACCGGGCACTCCCTGATCAAGGCGCGGATGCGCGAGACCGGCGCCCTGCTGGCCGGCGAAATGAGCGGACACTTCTTCTTCGCCGAGCGCTGGTTCGGGTTCGACGACGGCCTCTACGCAGGCGCCCGGCTGCTCGAGATCCTCTCGGGGCAGGAGGCGCCCAGCAGCGAGGTGTTTTCCGCGCTGCCCGACAGCGTGAGCACCCCGGAGCTCAAGATCACCGTCCCCGAGGGCGCCCAGCACGCCATCGTCGAACAGCTGGTGGCGCAGGGCCGGGCGCAGTTCCCGGAGGCCGAGGTGATCACCATCGACGGTCTGCGGGTCGAGTTCCCCGAGGGCTGGGGTCTGGTGCGCGCGTCCAACACCACGCCCAACCTGATCCTGCGCTTCGAGGCGAACACCGCCGAGGGGCTCGCCGAGATTCAGCGCCGTTTCGGCGCCCTGTTGCAGGCGGTCGAGCCGGGCCTGCAGATGCCCTTCTGAACCGCGTGACGACGGATCCCAAGCGATGAGTCTAGATGCCTCCCGCGCAGGCGAGGTCGCCCACGTTCTCAGCGAGGCGCTGCCCTACATCCAGCGCTTCAGCGGGCGTACGGTGGTGATCAAGTACGGCGGCAACGCCATGGTCGACGAGGCACTCAAGAGCGGCTTCGCCCGCGACGTGGTGCTGATGAAGCTGGTCGGCATCAACCCGGTCGTGGTCCACGGCGGCGGCCCGCAGATCGGCAGCCTGCTCGAGCGCATCGGCAAGGAGAGCCGCTTCGTCGACGGCATGCGGGTGACCGACAGCGAGACCATGGACGTCGTCGAGATGGTCCTCGGTGGCCTGGTCAACAAGGAGATCGTCAACCTGATCAACCGCCACGGCGGACGCGCGGTCGGCCTGACCGGCAAGGACGGCGGCATGATCCGCGCGCGCAAGATGACCATGACCCGCTCCGGCGCGGAGGCGCAGGCCTCGGAGATCGTCGACATCGGCCACGTTGGCGAGGTGGACAAGATCGATCCGGCGCTGGTGCACATGCTCGACGGCGGCGACTTCATCCCGGTGGTCGCGCCGATCGGGGTCGGCGCCGACGGCGCCTCCTACAACCTCAATGCCGACCTGGTCGCCGGCAAGCTCGCCCAGGTGCTGCAGGCGGAGAAGCTGATCCTGCTGACCAATACCGCCGGCCTGCTGGACAAGGCGGGGCGGCTGCTGACCGGACTCAGCGCCGGAGAGGTCGACGACCTGATCGCCGACGGCACCATCCACGGCGGCATGTTGCCGAAGATCCGCTGCGCGCTCGACGCGGTCAACGGCGGCGTGCGCTCGGCGCACATCATCGACGGCCGGGTACCCCACGCGGTGATGCTCGAATTGTTCACCGACGAGGGGGTCGGGACCCTGATCCGGGCCGGGCGCCGCGCATGAGCAGGGCGGCCGGCAGCGCGGCCTCGCCGCGCCGCCAGCAGATCCTCGAGGCGTTGGCGCGCGAGCTCGAACAGGCCCCCGGACAACGCATCACCACCGCCGCACTGGCGCGTGCGGTCGGCGTCTCCGAGGCGGCACTCTATCGCCACTTCCCGAGCAAGGCGCGCATGTTCGAGGGGCTGCTCGAGTTCGCCGAGGAGGCGATCTTCGGCCGCGTCGCGAGAATCCTCGAGGAGGCCGACGGCGCGGCACGCCGCTGCGAGCACCTCCTCGCCCTGGTGCTCGCCTTCGCCGAGCGCAACCCGGGCATCACCCGCATCCTGGTCGGCGACGCCCTGATCGGTGAGACCCCGCGCCTGCGCGCACGCGTGGAGCAGTTCTTCCGTCGCCTGGAGACCCAGTTCAAGCAGGTGCTGCGGGAAGGCGAGCTGCGCGGCGAGATTCCGCGCGGCCGGTCGCCGTCGGCGGTCAGCGGTCTGTTGGTGGCGGTGCTCGCCGGGCGCCTGCTGCGCTACGTCCAGAGCGGTTTCAGCGAGCGGCCCACCGCGGAGTGGGAGGCGCAGTGGAGGCTGCTCGCGGCCGGGTTGCTGGCAGGCGAGTCGGGCGGCTGACCCGGCGCCTCGGCGAGTTCTGCGCCGGTTTCGGCTAGAGCCCCTTCAGCAGCTTGTAGCGGGCGATGTTCGCATCGAACTCGGCGCGGATGCGCTCCTGGTCGGCGCGCAGGGCATCGACCCGTTTCTGGTTGCGGGCGATCTGGTCCTCGGTCGTGGCGATGTCGTTGAGCAGCTTCTCGTCGACCGGGCTTCCGCTGCGCTCGAGCTCGGCGGCCCGGGCGTGCTGGCGCTCGAGCAGCGCCTCGCGCTCGCGGATCTGGCCGGAAGCGACGGTGATCTGGCCCTCCAGGGCGCGGAGCTTGCCATCGCGGGTCATCTCCAGCTGGTCGACCGACTCGTAGGTGGTGAGCAGCAGCCGGTCGTTGGTGCGCTGATCCTCGAGCGCCTTCTGCCGCGCCTCCTCCTCTTCGCGCAGGCGCTGCTCCTCGGCGAGCTGCTCCGGGGTCTTCTCCTTCTCCTGGACGATCTCGACCGTCTGGCCACGCTTGTTGAGCTTCTCTTTCTGGGTGTCTTGCGTGGCGTACTCGGGCGGAATGGCGCTGCCGTAGTGGGTGTTGCCCTGTTCGTCGACCCACTTGTAGATCGCCGCGCCGGCGGGTGCCGAAAGACCCGCGAGGGCGAGCGGCAACAGCAGGGCGGTCAGATGGCGGCGGGACGGACGCATGGCGGTACTCCTAGGGCGTGGCGCGTGTCTGGATTTTAACCGGTCGTGCCGGATTCAGGCCCCGTAGCGGGTGCGGTAGGCGCGGATGGCCTCCAGCGGTTCGGCCATCGCCGGGTCGTCGGCGAGGAACTCCACCAGCTGGTCGAGGCGCACGATGGCGGCGACCGGCAGCCCGTACTCCCGTTCGACCTGCTGGACCGCCGAGAGTGCACCGGTGCCGCGTTCCGGGCGGTCGAGGGCGATCGCGACGCCGGCCGCGCGCGCGCCAGCGGCATCGATCAGCGCGAGCGAGGCGCGTACCGAGGTGCCGGCAGACATGACGTCGTCGATGATCAGCACG
>JBFIFF010000052.1:0-9136 GCA_041602955.1 Gammaproteobacteria bacterium
GGTGCAGCAGCAGGCCACGCGCCGCTTCAGCGACGAGGACGAGTCGCTGCTGTTCACCCTCGCCGCGCAGCTCGCCGGCGCCATCGCCCACGCCGAGGTGAACGGCGACATCGAGGCGCTGCGCGGCGGCGGTCGGCTCGAGGCGCACGCGGTCGGCGGTCTCGCCGCCGCCCCCGGGGTGGGCGTGGGCACCGTGCAGGTGATCTATCCGCTGGCCAACCTCGACGCCGTCCCGGATCGCGTGCCGGCCGACGTCGCTGCCGAGCAAGCCGCGTTCACCACGGCGGTGGACGCGGTCCGCGAGGAGCTGCGCGAACTCGGCGAACGCCTCGGCACCAGCCTGCCGGCCGACGAGCGCGCGCTGTTCGACGCCTACCAGATGATCCTGTCCGGTGACAGCCTGGTCACCGAGACCCTTGCCGCGATCGACGGCGGCAACTGGGCTCCCGGCGCGCTGCGGGCGACCGTCCAGGCCCATGCCCGTGTGTTCGACGAGATGGAGGACGCCTACCTGCGCGAGCGAGGCGCGGACATCCGCGACATCGGCCGCCGGTTGTTGATGCAGCTTCAGGGCAGCGGGCCGCGCGAGGCGGAGCCCATCGGACCGAACACCGTGCTGGTCGGAGAGGAACTGACGGCCTCGCATCTCGCGCAGGCGCCGGCCGGGCACCTGGTCGGCGTGATCTCGACGCACGGCTCGAGCGCGTCGCACGTGGCCATCCTCGCCCAGGCGATGGGCATCCCGGCGGTGCTGGGGGTGCAGGACCTGCCGGTCGGGCGGATCGACGGCGAGGAGGTGGTGGTCGACGGTTACCAGGGGCGCGTCTACATCCGCCCGTCGACGAGCGTGAAGAACGAGTTCCGGCGCCTGGCCAACGAGGAGGCGGAACTGTCGGAGGGCCTGAGCGAATTGCGCAACCTGCCGGCCGAGACGGTCGACGGGCGGCGTATCCCGCTGCTCGCCAACACCGGCCTCGCCTCCGACCTGCTGCCGTCGCTGCAGAGCGGCGCGGAGGGGGTCGGCCTGTATCGCACCGAGATGCCGTTCCTGGTGCGCGAGCGCTTCCCGTCGGAGGACGAGCAGACCGAGCTCTACAAGCGCGTGCTCGCCTCGTTCGCGCCGCGACCGGTGACCCTGCGTACCCTCGACGTCGGCGGCGACAAGCCGCTCTCCTACTTCCCGATCGAGGAGGAGAACCCGTTCCTCGGCTGGCGCGGCATCCGCATGACGCTCGACCACCCGGAGATCTTCGTCACCCAGCTGCGCGCCATGCTGCGCGCGAGCCTCGGCCTGAACAACCTGCACGTGCTCTTCCCGATGGTCACCTCGGTGCAGGAGGTCGACGAGGCGACGGCGCTGCTCGAGCGGGCCATCGACGAGCTGGTCGAGGCTGGCGAGCCGGTGCAACGCCCCCCGGTCGGCGTGATGATCGAGGTGCCCGCGGCCCTGTACCAGCTCGACGCCCTGGCGCGTCGCGCCGACTTCCTCTCCATCGGTTCCAACGACCTGGCCCAGTACCTGCTGGCGGTCGACCGCAACAACCCGCATGTCGCCGATCTCTACGACACCATGCACCCGGCGGTGCTGCGTGCGCTGCGGCTGGTGGTCGATGCAGGCCACGCCCACGCGCTCGAGGTCAGCGTCTGCGGCGAGATGGCCGGCCAGCCGGCCGCGGCGGTGCTGCTGCTCGGCATGGGCATCGATAGCCTGAGCATGAACGCGGCGAGCCTGCCGCGCGTGAAGTGGGTGATCCGCTCGTTCAGCGAGGCGCAGGCACGGACGCTGCTCGACGAGGCGCTGACGTTCGACACCCCGGCCGAGGTGCGCCGCTACGTCAACGGCGCGCTGGAGCGGGCCGGGCTGGGCGGGCTGGTGCGCGCCGGGAAGTAGGCGGTAGGGCGCGCCTCGACGCGGCGTCGCGTCCGGCGGATGTGGCGCGAGCCCGACGGCAGGCCGCGCTGGTCGTCGTCAGGATCAGGCCGCGACGCGGCGCAGCAGCACGCGGCCGGTCATCGCCTGCGGAATCTCCAGACCCATCAGCGCGAGCACGGTCGGGGCGATGTCGGCGAGGCCGGCGTCGGGGGCGAGTTCGCCGACGGCGTCGTCGACCACCAGGCACGGCACCGGGAAGGTGGTGTGCTGGGTGTGCGGCTCGCCGGTGGTCGGGTCGATCATCTGTTCGCAGTTGCCGTGATCGGCGGTCAGCACCACCGAGAATCCGGCCTCCACGGCGGCGTCGAGCACCCGGCCGACCTGGCGATCGAGGACCCGCACCGCCTCGAGGATGGCCGTGCGGACCGCGGTGTGACCGACCATGTCGCCGTTGGCGAAATTCACGATCACCAGCCCGTACTTCCCGCTCTGCATGGCACCGATCACGGCGTCGGCGACCGCCGGCGCGCTCATCTCCGGCTGCAGGTCGTAGCTCGCGACCCTGGGCGACGGGACGAGCAACCTCTCCTCGCCGGGGTAGGGCGGTTCGCGGCCGCCATTGAAGAAGACCGTCACGTGGGCGTACTTCTCGGTCTCGGCGGTACGGAACTGGGCGATGCCGGCCTCGGCGACCCACTGGCCGAGCGTCACTTCCGGCGTCTCCTGGTCGAAGGCGACCGGCAGGTCGAACTGCGCGCCGTAGTCGGTCATGGTCGTGACCGAGGCGGGCGCGAAGCCGGGGCGGTCGAAGTGGTCGAAGGCCGGGTCGCAGAGCGCCGCGGCGAGCTGACGCGGGCGGTCGTTGCGGAAGTTGAAGAAGAGCACCTCGTCGCCGGGGGCGACCGGTGAGGCGCCGTCGATCACCGTCGGCCAGACGAACTCGTCGCTCTCGTCGGCGGCGTAGGCGGCCTCGATCGCGGCGGCGGCACTCGGCGCGGTGCGCGCGTCGCCGAGTCCGACCATGGCGCGCCAGGCGGCCTCGGTGCGCTCCCAGCGCTGGTCGCGGTCCATGCCGTAGTAGCGCCCGGTGACGGTCGCCACGCGACCGCCGGCGGCGGCCAGCGCGGCCTCGAGCTCCGGCAGCCAGGTCGCCGCCGAGCGTGGCGGGGTGTCGCGCCCGTCGCCGAGGAAGTGCAGCTGCGGCACCGCCCCGGCGCGCCTGGCGAGTTCGATCAGGGCGAGCACATGGCGGACGTGGCTGTGCACGCCGCCGTCGGAGACCAGGCCGACCAGGTGCAGCGGTCGCCCGCCGGCGGCGGCGCGTCCGGCGGCGCGGGTCAGGGCGGGGTTGGTGTGGAAGCTGCCGTCGGCGATGGCGTCGTCGATGCGCACCAGGTACTGGCGCATGATCGCGCCGCAGCCGAGGGTGACGTGGCCGACCTCGGAATTGCCCATCTGCCCCTCGGGGAGGCCGACGGCGCGGCCCGAGGTGTGCAGCGGTACGTTTGGGTAGCGCGCGAAGTAGCGGTCGAGGTGCGGCGTGCCGGCCTCGGCGATGGCGTTGTCGCGGCTCTCGGGGTTGATGCCGAAGCCGTCGAGGATGACCAGCAGCGTCGGGCGGCGCGGTGGCCGCTTGCTCGCCTGCGCCATGTCAGCCGGCCTCGCGCAACTTCGCCTCCTCGGCGGAGACGATCTCGCGCATGTCGAAGACGCTGTCGGGGTTGAGCGAGATCGAGCTGATGCCCTTCTCGACCAGCCATGCGGTGATCTCGGGGAAATCCGACGGCGCCTGGCCGCAGATGCCGACGTATTTGCCCTGCGCGTTGCAGGCGTTGATCGCCATCTCCATCAGGATGCCGACCGCCTCGTTGCGCTCGTCGTAGCCGGTCAGCAGCCCGGAGTCGCGGTCGACGCCGAGGGTCAGCTGGGTCAGGTCGTTGGAGCCGATCGAGAAGCCGTCGAAGTCGGCCAGGAACTGTTCGGCGAGCAGCGCGTTGGCCGGGATCTCGCACATCATCACGACCTTGAGCCCGTTCTCGCCGCGCACCAGGCCGTGGCGCGCGAGCAGGTCGATCACCCGGCGCCCCTCCTCGGGGGTACGCACGAACGGCACCATCAGCGTGACGTTGGTCAGGCCCATGACGTCGCGCACCTCGCGCAGCGCCTGACACTCGAGCGCGAACGCCTCGGCGAACTCCGGCGCCGGGTAGCGTGCCGCGCCGCGGAAGCCGAGCATCGGGTTCTCCTCGTCGGGCTCGAAGCCGCGCCCGCCGACCATCGACGCGTACTCGTTGGACTTGAAGTCGCTCAGGCGCACGATCACCTGGCGCGGGTAGAAGGCCGCGGCGATGGTCGCCACCCCCTCGGCCAGGGTCTTGCGGAAGTAGTCGCGCCGGTCCGGGTAGCCGCGTGTGATGGCGTCGATCTCGGCCTTGAGACCGGCGTCGAGGCCGTCGTACTCGAGCAGCGCGCGCGGATGGACGCGGATGGTGTTGTTGATGATGAACTCCAACCGCGCCAGGCCCACCCCCTCGACCGGCAGGCGCGAGGTCTCGAAGGCGACCTCCGGGTTGGCGAGGTTGAGCATGATCTTGGTCTCGAGCTGCTCCTGGCCGCTCAACGGGATGCGCTCGACCTCGAACGGCACGTGGCCGGCATAGACGTAACCGTTGTTGCCCTCGGCGCAGGAGACGGTCACCTCGGCGTCGTGCGCCACGCGCTCGGTCGCGTTGCCGCAACCGACCACGGCCGGGATGCCGAGCTCGCGCGCGATGATCGCCGCGTGGCAGGTGCGTCCGCCGCGGTTGGTGACGATCGCCGCGGCGATCTTCATCACCGGCTCCCAGTCGGGATCGGTGATGTCGGAGACCAGCACGTCGCCCGGCTGCACCTCGTGCATCTGCGAGGCGTCCCTGATCACCCGCGCCTTGCCGCAGGCGATCTTCTGCCCGACGCTCTTGCCCTCGGCGACCACCTCGCCGCGCTCGCGCAGCTTGAACACCTCCTTGACGTTGGCATCGGCGGTCGCCTGCACGGTCTCGGGCCGCGCCTGGACGATGAACAGCTCCCCGGTGAGCCCGTCCTTGGCCCACTCGATGTCCATCGGCTGGTCGCGGCCGGCCTGTGCGGAGTAGTGCTGCTCGATGGCGACCGCGTAGCGGGCCAGCTCGAGCACCTCGTCGTCGTCGAGGCAGAAAGCGTCGCGCTCGGCCTGCGCCACCTCGAGGTTGGTGACCGGGTCGGCCGCCTGCGGGTCGTCGCTGTAGACCATGCGCATCGCCTTTTCGCCGAGATGGCGGCGGATGATCGGGCGATGGCCGCTGGCCAGCGTCGGCTTGAAGACGTAGTACTCGTCCGGGTTGACCGCACCCTGCACGACGTTCTCGCCGAGGCCGTAGGCGGCGGTGATGAAGACCGCGTCGCGGAAGCCGGACTCGGTGTCGAGGGTGAACATCACCCCCGAGGTCGCCTTGTCCGAGCGCACCATCTTCTGCACGCCGACCGAGAGCAGCACGTCCATGTGGTCGAAGCCCTGGTGGACGCGGTAGGAGATGGCACGATCGGTGAACAGCGACGCGAACACCCGCTTGACCGTCTCGGCCAGCTGCGCCTCGCCGCGGATGTTGAGGTAGGTGTCCTGCTGGCCGGCGAACGAGGCGTTGGGGAGGTCCTCGGCGGTGGCCGAACTGCGCACCGCGACGTCGGGCTCGGCCCCGTACTCGACGCCCAGCTCCTGGTAGGCGACGTGGATCTCCTCGACCAGGTCGGCGGGCATCTCGCCGGCCAGGATCCAGTCGCGGATCTGCTTGCCGGTGGCGGCCAGCGCGACGACGTCCTCGACGTCGAGGGCGCCCAGCGCCTCGGTGATGCGCGCGACCAGGTCGTTGTGCTCGTAGAAGTGACGGTAGGCGGCGGTGGTGGTGGCGAAGCCGTTCGGCACCTTGACCCCGTGCGCGCTGAGCGCGCAGTACATCTCGCCCAGCGAGGCGTTCTTGCCGCCGACCAGGGGCACGTCGCCCATGCCGAGTTCGGAGAAGCGTTTGATGTAGCGCATGCTGCAGGTCGCCCGTGTCAGGAAGGTGCCGCCGCCGACGGCCCGCCATGATACCGTGCCGCCCGGCGCGACGCAGCCGACGGGGGTTGAAAGCCGTCGCCGCAGCCCCCATCTCCCCCCGATCCGAACGCATGCAGGAGGAGTCCTTCCGATGACCGTCGAGGCCCACAAGGAGACGCTCGGCTTCCAGGCCGAGGTCCGGCAGCTGCTGGACCTGATGATCCACTCGCTCTACTCGAACAAGGAGATCTTCCTCCGCGAACTGATCTCGAACGGCGCCGATGCCGCCGACAAGCTGCGCTTCGAGGCGCTCGGCGACGACGCGCTCTACGAGGGCGACGGCGAGCTGCGCATCCGCGTCGCCTTCGACAAGGCGGCGCGCACCGTGAGCGTGACCGACAACGGCATCGGCATGTCGCGCCAGGAGGTGCAGGAGCACCTCGGCACCATCGCCCGCTCCGGCACCCGCGAGTTCGTCAGCAAGCTCACCGGCGACCAGGCCAAGGACAGCCGCCTGATCGGCCAGTTCGGCGTCGGCTTCTACTCGGTCTTCATCGTCGCCGACCGGGTCACGGTCGAGACCCGGCGCGCAGGCCTCGGTGCCGAACACGGCGTGCGCTGGGTCTCCGAGGGGCAGGGCGAGTACACCCTCGAGACCGTCGAGCGCACGGCGCGCGGCACCACGGTGACGCTGCACCTGCGCGAGGGCGAGGACGAGTTCCTCGAGCCGTACCGGCTGAAGACCATCGTCACCCGCTACTCCGACCACATCCCGCTGCCGATCGAGATGCTCGGCACGCCGCAGGGCGAGGGCGACGACGCGAAACCCGCCGAGTGGGAGACCGTCAACCGCGCCTCGGCGCTGTGGATGCGCACCAAGAGCGAGATCTCCGACGAGGAGTACAACGCCTTTTATAAGCACGTCGCCCACGACTTCGAGGACCCGCTGCTGCACATGCACAACCGGGTCGAGGGCAAGCACGAGTACACCTCGCTGCTCTATCTCCCGAAACGTGCCCCGTTCGACCTGTGGGACCGCGACCGGCGCCACGGCATCAAGCTCTACGTGCGCCGCGTCTTCATCATGGACGACGCCGAGCACCTGATGCCGGGCTACCTGCGCTTCGTGCGCGGCGTCATCGACTCCGACGACCTGCCGCTCAACGTCTCGCGCGAGATCCTGCAGCACAACCGCGTCATCGACGCCATCCGTGGCGCCTCGGTCAAGCGCGTGCTCGGCCGGCTGGAGACGCTCGCCAAGGACGAACCGGAGACCTACGCCGAGTTCTGGAAGGCGTTCGGTCGGGTGCTCAAGGAGGGCCCCGGCGAGGACCACGAGAACCGCGAGCGCATCGCCAAGCTGCTGCGCTTCGCCTCGACCAAGGGCGAGGGCGATGCCGAGAGCGTCTCGCTCGACGACTACGTCGGGCGCATGACCGAGGGCCAGGAGAAGATCTACTACGTCACCGCCGACAGCTTCGCCGCGGCCGCCAACAGCCCGCATCTGGAGGTGTTCAGGAAGCAGGGCATCGAGGTGCTGCTGCTCCACGACCGCGTCGACGAATGGCTGGTCGGCATGCTGCCCGAGTTCGACGGCAAGCCGCTGCAGTCGGTCAGCCAGGGTGAACTCGACGGCCTCGATGCCGAGGCAGAGAAGCGTGTCGAGCAGGCCAAGGTCGAGCACGGCGAGCTGGTCGGTCGGGTCAAGAAGGCGCTCGGCGACCGCGTCGAGCGGGTGCGCTTCACCGCGCGCCTGACCGACTCGCCGGCGTGCCTCGTGGCGCAGGAACAGGGCATGAGCGCCCACCTCGGGCGTCTGCTCAAGGCGGCGGGGCAGGAGGTGCCGGACGTGCCGTTGACCCTGGAACTCAACCCCGACCACAAGCTGGTCGCCCGCCTCGAGGGCGAGGCCGACGAGGGACGTTTCGCCGAGTGGGCGGAACTGCTCTACGAGCAGGCCCTGCTCAGCGAGGGTGGCCAGCTCTCCGACCCGGCCGGGTTCGTGCGGCGCATGAACGGGCTGCTGCTCGAGCTGGCCGGCTGAGGCCTGGCCGGCGCGGCCGGACCCGGAACGGTGCGCCTGCCGGACAGAGACCGCTCGCCGGACTGGCGGCCCCTATCGTCACCAGGCCGCTCCGGTATAATCGCCCGTTCGGTGCCCGGCCGCGGTCGGGTGCCCGCGGCGGACGTGGCGAAATTGGTAGACGCGCTGGCTTTAGGTGCCAGTACCTCACGGTGTGGGAGTTCGAGTCTCCCCGTCCGCACCAGCAACACCGGCCGCCCCGAACGGGTGGCGGTGCCGGCCCGCGGAGCGGCGGGCGACAGTCACGAGCGGCGCAGGCAAGTCCGGAAGGCGACCCGCCCGCCACAGCCAGGGTAGACGCGAGCAATGCAGGTATCGGTGGACAAGATCAGTGACCTCGAGCGCAGGATGACCGTGCAGGTCCCGGCCGAGGAGGTCGACGGCCAGGTCGAGGAGCGCCTCAGGTCGATGGCCCCGCGCACCAAGGTGCACGGGTTCAGGCCCGGCAAGGTGCCGCTGCGCGTGGTGCGCCAGATGTACGGCAAGCAGGTGCGCGAGGAGATCCTCGGCGAGCTGATCCAGTCGAGTTTCATCGACACCGTGCAGAAGGAGTCGCTGCGTCCCGCCGGCGGCCCGCAGGTGGAGCGCAACCAGGACGCCCCCGGCCAGGCCTTCGAGTACAGCGCCACCTTCGAGGTCTACCCCGACCTCGAGCTCAAGCCGCTCGAGGAGCTGGAAGTCCGGCGCGTCTCGGCCGAGATCGACGATACCGACGTCGACCGGGTGATCGAGAACATGCGTCGGCAGCGCACCCGCTGGGAGCCGGCCAAGCGCGCCGCCGCGGACGGCGACCGCGTCACCATCAGCTTCGTCGGCACCATCGACGGTGAGGCGTTCCCGGGCGGCAAGGCCGACGACTACCCCCTGGTGCTCGGCTCGGGCCAGATGATCCCCGGCTTCGAGGCCGGCCTGGTCGGCAGCGAGGTGGGCGACAAGCCGGTTCTCGAACTGACCTTCCCCGACGACTACCCGAACCAGGAGCTGGCCGGCAAGGCGGCCCGTTTCGCGGTCGAGGTCAAGGGGGTCTCGGCCCCGGTGCTGCCGGAGCTCGACGACACCTTCTACGCCTCCTTTGGCGTCGCGGAGGGCGGGCGTGAGTCGTTCCTCGACGCGGTCAAGCAGAACA
>JBFIFF010000053.1:0-9100 GCA_041602955.1 Gammaproteobacteria bacterium
CACGTGCCACCCTTAGGCCTCGAATCGTTGCGGGGTGTCGTCGGTGAACCAGCCTCGAACCTCCCCGTCGATCGAGATCCCGTTGTCGTCGTACACGACGATGAGCTTGCCCAGCCCGAGCGTCCCCGCGAGCGAGCAGGCTTCGTGCGAGATCCCTTCCATCAGGCAGCCGTCGCCCGCGAACACGTAGGTGTGATGGTCGACCACGCGGTGGCCGTCGCGGTTGAATCGACGCGCCAGCACCTTCTCCGCCAGCGCCATGCCGACGCCGTTGGCGAGACCCTGACCGAGCGGCCCGGTGGTGGTCTCGACGCCGGGGGTGTCGCCGTACTCGGGGTGGCCCGGGGTCCTGGAGTGCCACTGGCGGAACGCCTTGAGATCGTCGATCGAGACGTCGTAGCCGGTCAGGTGCAGCAGGGCGTAGATCAGCATCGAGCCGTGGCCGTTGGAGAGCACGAAGCGGTCGCGGTTCGCCCAGACCGGATTGGCCGGGTTGTGGCGCAGCACGTCGTTCCACAGCACCTCGGCGATGTCGGCCATGCCCATCGGCGCCCCGGGGTGACCGGAGTTGGCCCGCTGGACGGCGTCCATGCTCAGCGCGCGGATGGCGTTGGCGAGTTCACGGCGTGATGGCATGGCGATCTCCCTGGCGACGGTAGACATCGGTGCGGCCTCCTCTGGACGTGCGTTCCGGGCGGGTCGGCGCGGCCCCGACCCGAGGGTGGCCTGCACTATACGGTGGCGCGATCCATAAATAACACTAAATAATTTTGATTCGTTGTATAATCTTTTTTATATTTCACGTCGGCGGCGACGCGCCGCTCAACCCGCCTCGCGCCACTTGATCGAACAGCCCATGCTCGGGGTCTGCACGGCCGGCCCGCGCCCGGTCGCGGCCACCTGCACCAGCGCCTCGAAGAGTTCGCGGCGCGCGTCGCTGGGGCCCGGCTCGCGGCCACTGGCATCGAGCCGACCGCGGTACTGCAGCTCGAGGTCGGCGTTGTAGCCGAAGAAGTCCGGGGTGCAGACCGCCCCGTAGGCGCGCCCGACCGCCTGGCTCTCGTCGTAGAGGTACGGGAAGGTGAAGCCGTGCTGCGCGGCGAACGACCGCATGTTGTCGAACGAATCTTCTGGGTAGGTGGCGGCGTCGTTGCTGCTGATCGCCACGGCATGGACACCGTGGTCGCGCAGCGCGGTGACGTCGCGCACCAGCCGGTCGACCACTGCGCGGACGTACGGGCAGTGGTTGCAGATGAACATCACCAGCGTGCCGTTCGGGCCGCGGCAATCGGCGAGCGACCAGGTGCGGCCGTCGACGCCGGGCAGGCTGAAGTCGGGGGCCGCGAGGCCGAAGTCGCAGACCGGGGTTTCCATCCTAGCCATCTTCAGGATTCCTCCTTGGTCTCGCCGTCGCGTCGGCCGGGCCTGCGAGGGTCCGGCTCAGAAAACGCGGTTGAGACCGTTGAGGGCCGCGACGCGGTACGCCTCGGCCATGGTCGGGTAGTTGAAGGTCGTGTCGACGAAGTAGCGCAGCGTGTTGGCCTCGCCCTTCTGGGCCATGATCGCCTGGCCGATGTGGATGATCTCGGAGGCCTGGTGGCCGAAGCAGTGGATGCCGAGGATCTGCAGCGACTCGCGGTGGAAGAGGATCTTCAGCATCCCGGTGGTCCAGCCGGTGATCTGCGCGCGCGCCAGGTTCTTGAAGATCGCCCGGCCGACCTCGTAGGGCACCTGCGCCTCGGTCAGCTCGCGCTCGGTACGTCCGATGAAGCTGATCTCGGGGCTGGTGTAGATGCCGGTCGGGATGTCGCGCACCAGTGCGAGGTCGCTCCCGTTGTCGACGATGTGGCGGCCGCAGAAGCGGCCCTGGTCGTAGCTGGCGCTGGCCAGCGCCGGCGGCCCGACCACGTCGCCCACGGCGTAGATGTGCGGCTGCGCGGTCTGGTAGTGCTCGTTGACCGCGACGTGACCACGGTGGTCGACGCCGATGCCTATCGCCTCGAGCCCCATCCCCTGGCTGTTGCCGGTGCGGCCGTTGGCCCACATCAGCACGTCGCTGCGGATCTTCTTGCCCGACTGCAGGTGCATCACCACGCCGTCGTCGTCGGCCTCGACGCGCTCGTAGGCCTCGCCGTGGAACAGCATGATGCCCTGGTCGATCATGTGGTAGCTGAGGCTGTCGGTGATCTCCGGGTCGAGGTACGACAGCAGCGCCGCGCGGGTGTTGACCAGGCTGACGGCGATGTTGAGGTTGCTGAAGATCGACGCGTACTCGCTGCCGATCACCCCCGCACCGTAGATCGCGATCGAGCCCGGCGTCTCGCGCAGGCGCAGCACGGTGTCGCTGTCGACCACCCGCGGGTGCTCGAAGTCGATGTCGTCGGGGCGGTAGGGCCGCGATCCCGTCGCGATCACGAAGTAGTCCGCGGTCAGCTGCTTGCGCGCCCCGTTGCCGCCGATCACCTCGACCTCGTTCGGGCCGATGAACGCCGCCTGGCCATGGATCACCTTGACCTTGTTGCGCTCGTAGAAACGGCGCCGCATGCGCACCTGGCTGGTGATCACCTCCGCGGCGTTGGCCAGCAGCTGCGGGTAGGTGATCTCGGTCGTCTCGGCGATGTGCTGGAACAGCGGGTCCTCGCGGAAGTCGGTGATGCGCTGGATGGTCTGGCGCAGCGCCTTGCTCGGGATGGTGCCCCAGTGGGTGCAGCCGCCACCGACCATGGTGTGACGTTCGACCATCGCCACGTGGCGCCCTGACTTGGCCAGGGTCATGGCCGCCCCCTCGCCGCCGGGGCCGCTGCCGATCACCACCACGTCGAAATGCCGCGTCTTCATCGCCACTCCTGTACCCGGTCACGCCGGCGAGGCGCCATTATCGCGTGGCGCGGGTGACGGTCAAGGCGGCATGGCACCGGTGCGCGCACCTGCGCTACCATCGCCTCGCCTGCAGATCGGGCGCGGCGCAGGAGCGAACCGCGCCGCAGGCCATCCGCCCACGACCCGGAGAGGAGAGCAGCGTGCGCAGGCCCAGATCACCGCTCCGGAGCGGCGGCTCGTGAATGGCCGACTGCTGGTCGAGCACCTGCTCCACGAGCAGCTTCTGACCTGCCCACCGGACACCCCGCTGCACCTCGCGGCGGCGCAGATGCGCACCCACCGCTGCAGTTCGGTGCTGGTGGTCGAGGACGGCGCCGCGGTCGGCATCTGGACCGAGCACGACGCCCTGCGCCTCGACCTCTCCGATCCCGACCAGGTCCTGCAACCGGTGGCGGAGCAGATGAGCGCGCCAGTCCAGACCACCACCAAGCAGACGACCATCGACGAGGTCGGCCACCGCTTCCACGAAGAGGGCCTGCGCCACCTGCTGGTGCTCGACGGCCGCGGCGGCTTCGCCGGCATCATCTCGCAGACCGACGTGGTCCTGAACTACGGGCTGGAGCGCTACCTGCAGGTGCGCCGCGTCATCGACGCCCTGCGCCACCCCCTGCTGGTCATCGCCGCGGAGGAGACGCTGACCGCGGCGGCGGCACGCATCCGCAACGCCGGGGTCGACGCCACCGTGGTCCGCTACGGCGACGATGCGCCGCTCGGCATCCTCACCGAGCGCGACCTGCTACGCCAGGTGGCACTGCGCGACACCGCCCGCACCGCGGGCGAGGTCGCGACCCGGCCGCTGATCACCATCGACCGTGGCTGCAGCCTGCTGCAGGCGCGCGACCTGTCGGTCCGCCGCGGCGTGCGCCACCTCGGCGTCACCGACGCCGAGGAACGGATCCTCGGCGTGCTCACGTTCGCCGACATCCTCGGCCTGCTCGAGCACGACCAGGTCTCGCACCTCGAGCAGGTGCTGCGCGAGCGCGAACAGGCACTGCTGGAATCGCAGCGCAACCTGCGCCTGTCCAAGCAGGTGATCGACGCCACGCTCGACGGCGTCGTGATCACCAACGCCGAGGGGGTCATCGAGTCGGTCAACCCGGCGTTCACCAAGCTCACCGGCTACAGCGCCGAGGAGGCGGTCGGCAAGACCCCGGCGCTGCTCAAGTCGGGGCGGCACGACAAGACCTTCTACGAGGCGCTGTGGACCAGCCTGCACGAGACCGGCCACTGGCAGGGCGAGATCTGGAACCGGCGCAAGACCGGCGAGATCTACCCCGAGTGGCTGACCATCACCGAGATCCGCGACGACATCGGCGGCGAGCACAAGTACGCCGGCGTCTTCTCCGACATCTCCGAGCGCAAGGAGAGCGAGCAGAAGATCCGCGCGCTGGCCTACTACGACGCCCTCACCGGGCTGCCCAACCGGCGGCTGTTCCATGACCGCCTCGGCCTGGCGCTGTCGCAGATGCGCCGCCACGAACAGAAGCTCGCGGTCATGTTCATCGACCTCGACCTGTTCAAGCGCATCAACGACACCCTCGGCCACGACGCCGGTGACGCGGTACTCGTCGAGATGGCCGCGCGCCTGAAGGCATGCGTGCGCGAGAGCGACACCGTCTCGCGCATGGGCGGCGACGAGTTCACCATCCTGATGTCCGAAATGCGCGGACCCGACGATGCAGCGCACCTGGCGCGGCGCGTCGTCGCCAGCCTGCGCGAACCGCTCACCTTCGACGGACGTGAGCTCTACGTCACCTCGAGCGTGGGCATCGCCATCTTCCCCGACGACGGCGAGACGGCCGACGAGCTGACCAGGAGCGCCGACACGGCGATGTACCGGGCCAAGGAGCTCGGACGCAACAACTACCAGCTCTACACCGAGTCGATGCACTCCGAGTCTCTCGAACGCATGGCGATCGAGAGCCACCTGCGCCAGGCGATCGAGCGCGGCGAGTTCGACCTCAACTACCAGGTCAAGGTCGACCTGGTCAGCCACCGCACCACCGGCGTCGAGGCCCTGCTGCGCTGGAACAACCCGGAGCTCGGTCTGGTCCCGCCGGCCCAGTTCATCCCCATCGCCGAGTCGACCGGCCTGATCCTGCCGATCGGCGGCTGGGTCCTCGAGCACGCCTGCCGCCAGGCGTGCGCGTGGCGTGACCTCGGGCTTCCGGAGATCAGCGTCGCGGTCAACATCTCCTCGCGCCAGCTGCACCAGAGCAATCTGGTCGAGACGGTGACCGCAGCCCTGGAGGCCACCGGCTTCGAGGCGTCGCGCCTCGAGCTCGAGCTCACCGAGAGCATGCTGATGGAGAACCTCGAGGAGGTGGCACCCCAGCTGGTTCGGCTGCGCGAGCTCGGCGTGCGCATCGGCATCGACGACTTCGGCACCGGCTACTCGTCGCTGGCCTACCTCAAGCGGCTGCCGATCGACACCCTCAAGATCGATGTCAGCTTCATCCGCAACATCCCCGACGACGCCGACGACGCCGAGATCGTCGCCGCGGTGGTCGCCATGGCCCATCGCCTCGATCTGAAGGTGGTCGCGGAGGGGGTCGAAAACGAGGCGCAGGTGCGCTTCCTGCGCACCCTCGGCTGCGACCAGATCCAGGGCTACCTGGTCGGCCGGCCGCTGTCGGCGGACAACCTCGCCAGCCTGCTCGACCGCAAGCTCCTCCCCGAGGGCTGAGATCGCCCCCCGCCGGCCGACCGGCATGACCACCCCCGAGACCCTCGCCCGCCGGCTCGAAGCCACGCTGCTGCGCGACCGGCCACGCCTGCGTCGACGCCTGAAACGCCTGCGCCGCCACCCGGACCCGGAGGAGGTCGTGCGCCTGTCCGCGGCGCTGGAGGCCTCGTGCGCACGCGCAGCGGCGCGACGCGCACGCCTGCCGCGGCCGGAGTTTCCCGCCGGGCTGCCGATCACCGCCCATCTCGACGCCGTCGGCGAGGCGCTGCGTGCGCACCCGTTGGTGGTGGTCGCCGGCGCCACCGGAAGCGGCAAGACCACCCAGCTGCCCAAGCTCTGCCTGGCGCTGGGTCGCGGCGTGCTCGGTCAGGTCGGCCACACCCAGCCGCGACGCCTCGCCGCGCGCAGCGTCGCCGCACGCATCGCCGAGGAGCTCGGCAGCCCGCTCGGCGAGCTGGTCGGCTACCGTGTCCGCTTCCAGGAGCGAGGTCATCCCGACGCGCTGGTGCGGCTGATGACCGACGGCATCCTGCTCAACGAGCTGCAGCGCGACCGCCTGCTGCTGCGCTACGACACCCTGATCGTCGACGAGGCCCACGAGCGCAGCCTCAACGTCGACTTCCTGCTCGGCTACCTCAAGCGGCTGCTGCCCAGGCGGCCCGAGCTGCGGGTGATCGTCACCTCGGCGACCATCGACACCGCGCGCTTCGCCGCCCATTTCGACGACGCCCCGGTGATCGAGGTCGGCGGGCGCGGCTGGCCGGTCGAGACGCGCTACCGCCCGCTTGGCGGCAGCGAGGACGAGCGCGACGCAGGCCAGACGACGGCGATCCTCGACGCGGTCGACGAGCTCGCCGCCGAGGATCCGGACGGCGACATCCTGGTCTTCCTGCCGGGCGAGCGCGCCATCCGCGACACCGCCGAGGCGCTGCGCAAGCACCACCCCCCCGGCCTCGAGGTGCTGCCGCTCTACGCGCGCCTAGGCGCCGCCGAGCAGGCGCGAATCTTCGCCCCGGGAGCCGCGCGACGCGTGGTGCTTGCGACCAACGTCGCCGAGACCTCGCTGACCGTCCCCGGCATCCGCCACGTGATCGACATCGGACTGGCCCGCATCAGCCGCTACGGTCCGCACGGCAACGTCCAGCACCTCCCGGTCGAGCCGGTCTCGCGCGCGAGCGCCGACCAGCGCCGCGGCCGCTGCGGCCGCACCGCGCCGGGCATCTGCATCCGCCTCTACAGCGAGGCGGAGTACGCCGCACGTCCGGCGTTCGGCGAGCCGGAGATCCTGCGCACCCCGCTCTCCGCGGTGATCCTGCAGATGGTCGCCTACGGCCTCGGCCACATCGAGCGCTTCCCGTTCCTCGATCCCCCCGACCCGCGCCGCGTGCGCGACGGCTATCGCCAGCTCGCCGCCCTCGGCGCCCTCGACCGCGACCACCGCCTGACCCCGCTCGGCCGGCGCCTGGCCCGGCTGCCGCTCGACCCGCGTCTCGGCCGCATGCTGCTCGCCGCCGACGAGGGCGGGTGCCTGCGCGAGGTGCTGGTGATCGTCGCCGCGCTGGCGGTGCAGGACCCGCGCGAGCGGCCGCACGAGCACGCCGCCGCGGCCGACGCCGCCCACGCGGAGTTCGCCGACCCGCGCTCGGACCTGCTCGGCCACCTGGTGCTGTGGGCGGCATGGCAGACACAGCGCCGCCACCTGTCGCAGAGCCGGCTGCGCAGGTGGTGCCGGGACCACTTCCTCGGCTACCTGCGCCTGCGCGAATGGCAGGAGACCTGGCAACAGCTCGACCACCTGGTGCGCGACATGGGGCTGCACCCGCAGGTGGACGCGGCGCCGGCCGACGCCATCCACCGGGCCGTGCTCGCCGGCCTGCTCGACCAGGTGGCGCGACGCGAGGAGCGGCGCCGCTACCGCGGCCTGCGCGAGCGGGTGCTGCAGCTGTTCCCGGGCTCGGTGCTGACGGCACGTCCGCCGCCGTGGATCGCCGCCGCGGAACTGGTCGAGACCCGGCAGCTCTACGCCCGCGGCGTCATGCCGGTGCGCCCGCGCTGGATCGAGGCACTGGCCGGCGACCAGGCGCGCCGCGAGCATTTCGAGCCGCGCTGGGACCGGCGTCGCGGCCAGGTGGTGGCGCGCGAGCGGGTCAGCTTCCACGGCCTGGTGCTGGTGGCACGGCGGCGGGTGAACTTCGGCCCGCTCGACCCGGTCTCGGCACGCGCGATCTTCATCCGCTCGGCACTGCTCGATGGGGCCTTCGACACGCCCGGCGGTTTCCTGCGCCACAACCTCGGACTGGTCGCCGAGATCGAGGCGCTGGAGGCGCGCACCCGGCGCCGCGACCTGCTGGTCGACGAGGAGAGCCGCTACCGCTTCTACGCCGACCGCCTGCCGGCCACGGTGTTCGATCGCGGCAGCTTCGAGACATGGCGGCGGCAGGCCGAGCGCGACGACCCGCGATGCCTGTACATGCGCCGCGAGATGCTGCTGCGCCAGGAGGTCACCGCGCCCTCCGCGGCCGACTACCCCGCCACCCTGGCCACCTCGCGACTCGCGTTGCCGCTCTCCTATCGCTTCGCCCCCGAGGCAGAAGACGACGGCGTCACCGCCGACGTGCCGCTGGCCGCGCTCGACCAGCTCGACCCGGCGCGCCTGGAGTGGCTGGTGCCGGGCCTGCTCGAGGAGAAGGTCGCCGTCCTGCTGCGTGGCCTGCCCAAGGCGCTGCGGCGCCGGCTGGTGCCGCTGCCGGAAACCGTGGCCGCCTGCCTGGCCGAGCTGCGTCCCGGAGACGCACCGCTCGGCGTGCGGCTCGCCGCCGCGGTGCGACGGGTGCGCGGCGTCGAGCTCCCGGCCACGGCGTGGGACGGCATCGCCCTGCCGCCCCACCTGGTACTGCACCTGCGTGTCATCGACGACGCGGGTCGCGAGCTCGCCCGTGGCGACGACCTTTCGGCGCTGCGGCGGCGCCTCGCCGGGCGCGTCGCCGCCAGCCGCGCCGCGGCGCTCCCGGAAGCGCTGCGCCACGGCGAGGTGCTGAGCGACTGGACCTGCGGCCCGCTGCCGGAACGGGTCACGCTCGAACAGGGCGGCGTCGCCGTCGACACCTGGCCGGCGCTGGTCGCCGACGACGCGGGGGTGCGCGTGGAACTGTGCGGCAACGCGGCCTCCGCCCGACGGCAGCACCGGGTCGGCCTGCGCCGGCTGTTCCGGCTGCGCCTCGGCCGCGCGGCACGCGACCTGTGGCGCCAGCTGCCCGACGCCGAGCGGCTGGCACTGCAGTTCGTCACCATCGGCCCCACCGATGCGCTGCGCGAGGACCTGCTCGACGCCTGCATCGACCGCCTGTGCGTGGCCGACGAGGTGCGCGACGCCGCCGCCTTCGCAGCGCGTCTCGACGCCGCGCGGCCGCGGCTACAGGCCACCGCGGTCGCCCTCGCCGAGCAGGTCGAGGCGATCCTCACCGCCCACCGTGCGCTGGCGGTGCCGCTCTCCGCCCTCGACCCCGGGAGCGCCACCGTGCGCGACCTGCGCGA
>JBFIFF010000054.1:0-8869 GCA_041602955.1 Gammaproteobacteria bacterium
GCCGTGGTAGCCCTCGCTGAAGCCGGGCTGGCGCCGCTTCAGCGTCTGCTTGACCATCGAGCCCCAGATCTTCTCCTCGGCGCCGCGCTCCTCGAACAGCGCCTCGACGGTCTCGAGCACCAGGTCCATCGCCTCCTGGTGGGTCTCCTCCTCCGGCTTCGCCGCGGCCTTGCGCCCGCCCTTCTCCGCCGCCGGCTTGCGCCGTGAGCGGCGCTTCTTGGTCTGCACCCGGACCAGGTCGTCGTAGTAGATGAACTCGTCGCAGTTCGAGGTCAGCAGGTCGGAGGTGGACTGCTTGACGCCGACGCCAATCACCAGCTTGTCGTTTTCGCGCAGCTTGCTGACCAGCGGCGAGAAGTCGGAGTCGCCGCTGACGATCACGAAGGTGTCGACGTGGGCCTTGGTGTAGCAGAGGTCGAGGGCGTCGACGACCATGCGGATGTCGGCCGAGTTCTTGCCCGACTGGCGTACGTGCGGGATCTCGATCAGCTCGAACGCCGCCTCGTGCATGGGCGCCTTGAACTGCCTGTAGCGCGCCCAGTCGCAGTAGGCCTTCTTGACCACGATGTTGCCCTTGAGCAGCAGGCGCTCGAGGACCGGTTTGATGTCGAAGGCGGCGTACTTGGCGTCCTGCACGCCGAGGGCGACGTTCTCGAAGTCGCAGAAGACCGCCAGGCTGCGGGTGGTGTTCTCGCTCATGGTCCGTCCCGTGTCAGTGGGCGTGGCCGCCGGGGCCGTGGGCGTGGCCGTGGGCCAGCTCTTCGGCGGTCGCCTCGCGCACCTCGAGCAGCTCGATCTCGAAATGCAGCGTGCGGCCGGCCAGCGGGTGGTTGGGGTCGACATCGACGTTGAACTTGCCCACCTTGAGCACGGTGGCCTGTCGGGTGCCGTCCTCGGCCTGGAAGGCGACCACGTCGCCGACCTTGGGGCGGCTGCGACCGAGTACGCGCTTGAGCGGCACGCGCAGCGGCGGCAGCTTCTGGTGCGGACCGTAGGCCTGCTCGGGCGGCACGCTGAACTCCAGCCGTTCGCCGCCCGCGTGGCCGAGCAGGCCGGCCTCGAGGCCGGGCACCAGGCTGCCATGGCCGTGCAGGTAGGTCACCGGGACCTCGCCGCTGTGGCCCAACTCGTTGCCGTCGTCGTCGCGCAGGCGGTAGCGGAAAGAGACCACCCGGTTGTGCTCGACCTGCATCGCCCTCAGTCCTTGCGTGCGTGTGGCGCGAGTATGACCGGCCACACGGGGCGTGACAACGCGCGCGCGGTTGACATCCGCGCCGTTCGGGCCGATAGTTTCATAACCCACCCCACCCGGGGAGGGATATGGAGGACCGGCATGACCAGCATGAAGGTGACGGGGATGACCTGCGGCCACTGCGAGGCCGCAGTGAAACGGGCGCTGGAGGCGGTGCCCGGCGTGACGGCGGTGACGCGGGTCGACCGCAACGCCCAGGTGGTGGAGGTCGAGGGCTCGGCCGAGGTCTCGGCGCTCCTCGCCGCGATCGTCGAAGAGGGCTACCAGGCGGAGGTCGCGTGAGCGACGCGTGCTGCGACGGCCTGCGCCTCGACCCGGCGACCCGCGAGTCGGCGCGCCGCAGGTTGCTGTCGATCAAGGGCCACGTCGAGGGCGTGCTGCGCATGTGCGAGGACGAGACCATCTACTGCGTCGACGTCCTCAAGCAGATCAAGGCCGTGCAGGGCGCGCTGGACAAGGTCGGCGGGCTGGTGCTGCGCAGCCACCTGCGTGACCACGTGGTCTCGGCCGGTGAACGCGGCGACACCGAGGCCATCGTCGCCGAGCTGATGGAGGTGCTGAAGTACCGCTGAGGCGGTGCCGGCGGCAGCCATGACCACGGCGGCGGGCACGGAGATCCGGTTCGAGGTGGGCGGCATGACCTGCGCCGCCTGCGTCGGGCGTGTCGAGCGGGTGCTGAACAAGCTACCCGGGGTGCGCGAGGCGACGGTCAACCTCGCCACCGAGCAGGCGACGGTCGCGCTCGATCCGACCGTTGCCGACCTGCCGGCGCTGCTCGCCGCGGTCGAGGGCGCCGGCTACGTCCCGGGGCGCGCGCGGGTCGAAATCGCCGTCGAGGGCATGACCTGCGCGGCCTGCGTCGGGCGTGTCGAGCGCGCGCTGGTCCGGCAGCCCGGCGTGCTGGCGGCGACCGTCAACCTGGCGACCGGGCGCGCGGTGGTCGACTACCTGCCGGCGACGCTCGACACGGGCCGGCTGATGGCGGCGGTGCGCGACGCCGGCTACACGCCGCTGGCGCTCGACGGGAGTGGTGACCGGGAGCGCGACGCGCGTGCCCGCGAGCTGGCCGGCCTGACGCGCGACCTGGCCGTCGCACTGCTCTTCAGCATCCCAGTGGTGCTGCTGGCGATGGGGCCGATGGTCTGGCCCGGGTTGGGCGCCGCGCTCGGTCGGCTGGCCCCAGAGGGGGCGTGGCACCTCTCCGAGTGGTTGCTGGCCACGCCGGTGCAGTTCTGGGCCGGGCGCCGCTTCTACCGCGCCGGCTGGGGCGAGCTGCGCCACGCCAGCCCCGGGATGAACACCCTGGTCATGATCGGCAGCTCGGCCGCGTACTTCTACTCGGTGCTGGCGATCGTCGCGCCGGGGCTGTTCCCGGCGGGCACCGCCAACCTCTACTTCGAGGCGGCCGCGGTGATCGTGACCCTGATCCTGCTCGGCAAGCGGCTCGAGGCGCGCGCGAAGGGGCGCACCTCGGAGGCAATACGCAAGCTGATGACCCTGCAGGCGAAGAGCGCGCGGGTGCGGCGCGACGGGCAGGAACTTGAGCTGGCGATCGACGACGTGGTGCCCGGCGACGTCATCATCGTGCGGCCCGGCGAGCGCATCCCGGTCGACGGGATCGTGCTCGAGGGTGCGAGCTTCGTCGACGAGGCGATGATCAGCGGCGAACCGGTGCCGGTCGAGAAGCAGGCCGGCAGCGAGGTGACCGGCGGGACGGTCAACGGGACCGGGGCATTCACGTTCACCGCGTCGCGGGTCGGCGCCGACACCGTGCTGGCGCAGATCATCCGCCTGGTCGAGAACGCGCAGGCCGCCAAGCCACCGATCCAGGCGCTGGCCGATCGCATCGCCGCGGTCTTCGTGCCGGTGGTCATCGTCCTCGCGGCGCTGACCTTCGCGGCCTGGCTCGCGCTCGGCCCCGAACCTGCGCTGAGCTTCGCCTTCGTAGCCTCGGTGTCGGTGCTGGTCATCGCCTGCCCATGCGCGATGGGGCTGGCCACGCCGACCGCGATCATGGTCGGGACCGGCAAGGCGGCCGAGCTCGGCACGCTGTTCCGCGAGGGGACGGCGCTCGAGGGATTGGCGCGCGTCGACACCGTGATGCTCGACAAGACCGGCACGCTGACGCTTGGACGCCCGGTACTGACCGACCTGCTGGTGCTGGACGGCGACGAGGGCACGGTGCTGCGCCTGGCCGCGGCCGCCGAGGCGCGCAGCGAGCACCCGATCGCGGCTGCGGTGGTCGCGGGGGCCCGCGAGCGCGGGCTCGACCTGCCCGAGCCGACCTCCTTCCGCGCCGAGCCCGGGTACGGGCTCGAAGCACAGGTCGAGGGGCGCCTGGTGCAGGTTGGCGCCGACCGCTACATGGCCCGGCTGGGCCTCGACCTGGCGGTCTATGCGGGGCGTGCCGAGGCGATGGCCGATGACGCTAAAACACCGGTATATGTCGCCATCGACGGCGTATTGGCCGCTATTATCGCCGTATCTGATCCATTGAAGGAAGGCAGCGCCGAGGCGGTCGCTGCGCTGCAGCACCTCGGTCACCGGGTCGCGATGGTGACCGGAGACAACGCGCGCACCGCGCGGGCGGTGGCACGGCGTGCCGGGATCGACGACGTCGAGGCCGAGGTGTTGCCGGCGGACAAGGCGGCCGCGGTGGCGCGACGGCAGGAGGCCGGCCAGCGCGTGGCCTTCGTCGGCGACGGCATCAACGACGCCCCGGCACTGGCGCGTGCCGACGTCGGCATCGCCATCGGCACCGGCACCGACATCGCCATCGAGGCCGGCGACGTGATCCTGATGCGCGGCGACCTCGGCGGGCTGGTCGACGCGGTCGCGCTGGCACGGCGCACGCTGGCGACCATCCGCACCAACTTCTTCTGGGCCTACGCCTACAATGTGGCCCTGATCCCGGTCGCCGCGGGCGCGCTCTACCCGTGGTTCGGGGTGCTGCTCAACCCCATGCTGGCCGCGGCGGCGATGAGCGTCTCGAGCCTGTTCGTGGTCAGCAACAGCCTGCGCCTGCGCAAGTTCACCCCCGGGTCCGTATGAGCGCCCCGGCCCGGCCAACCTCGAGGAGGGACACCATGGAGTACGGATTCTGGACACGTTTCGACGGCGCCTTCGACGCCGCCGTCGCCCGGGTCACCGAGGAGTTGCAGAAGGAGGGTTTCGGCATCCTGACCGAGATCGACGTCAAGGCGACGCTGAAGAAGAAGCTCGACGTCGACCGTCGCCCCTACAAGATCCTCGGCGCCTGCAACCCGCAGCTCGCCAACCGCGCGCTGAACGCGGTCCCCGACATCGGCCTGCTGCTGCCGTGCAACGTGGTGGTGCGCGAGAACGACGACGGCAGCGTCGACGTCGGTTTTCTCGACCCCGGGATGATGTCGACCATGGTCGACGGGGACATCCAGGAGATCGCCACCGACGCCCGCGCGCGCCTGGAACGGGTCAGTTCAGCGCTCGCCGCCTGATCCGGCTCAGCCGAGCCCCATCGCGCGACGCATCACCGCCCGCTTCAGCGGGCCGGCGCGGTCGGCCGCGTCGAGGCCGAGGTTGCGCAGCCAGCGCAGCGGCCAGGCGGCGGTGCCGAAGCCCCGCTTGAAGGTGTCCATCGCCAGCAGCATGGCGGCGTTGTCGCCCTGGCGCGCCCGCTCGTAGCGGCGCAGCAGGTCCAGGTCGCCCGGGTCTGCGCCGACCGCGTCGAACAGCAGGTCGCCAAGGGCGCGCACGTCGCGCAAGCCGAGGTTCACCCCCTGCCCGGCGAGCGGATGGATGGCGTGCGCCGCGTCGCCGACCAGCGCCACGCGCTCGCGCACGTAGCGCAGCGCGTGCTGCAGCCGCAGCGGGAAGGCGCCGCGCGGCCCCATCTCGGCGATCGCCCCGAGCACCCCGCCGCTGGCCACCTCGAGTTCGGCGCAAAACGCCGCGTCGTCAAGGCCGAGCAGGCGGTCGGCGTAGTCCGTGGTCGCGTGCCAGGCGAGGGAGCAGCGGCCATCGGCCAGCGGCAGAAAGGCGACCGGGCCGCTGGGCAGGAAGCGCTGCCAGCAGGTCGCGCGGTGCGGCTCGGCGGTGCGCAGGTGGCCGACGATCGTCTTCTGTCCGTAGTCCCAGCCGACGTTCTCGAGCCCGGCCCAGGCGCGGATCCGCGAGTGCGCGCCGTCGGCACCGACCACCAAGCGGGTCTCGACCAGGCGGCCGTCGTCGAGCTCGAGCTGGGCGAGATCGCGCGTGACGAGCAGGCCGGCGACCCGCGCCGGGCAGAGCCGCGTGACGCCGGTGCGCAGGCCGAGGCCTTCCCAGAGGGCGTGCTGGATGGCGCGGTTCTCGACGATGTGGCCGAGTTCCGGGACGCCGGCCTCTGCGGCGGTGAAGCGGATGCGGCCGCGGCCGGTGGCGTCCCAGACTTCCATCGCCGTGTAGGCACAGGCGTCCGGGTCGAGGGCCGGCCAGGCCCCGAGCGCGCCGAGCAGTTCGCGCGAGGCCGGGGCGATGGCCGAGACGCGCAGGTCGAGCTCGGCGCCGGGGGGGCGTGGCGGCTGCGCCTCGACGACGGCGACCGCGTGGCCGGCGTCGGCGAGCAGCGCGGCGAGCGCGGCGCCGACCATGCCGCCGCCGACCACGGCCACGTCGACGCGGATCATGGCGCCGCCCCCGGGCGCCCAGCGCGACCGGTCAGGCCCATGGTCTCGTCGGCGAGGCGTCGGCGCAGCGGCACGGCGAGGTTGAAGCCGGCCAGGCCGACCCCCTTGGCCGCGCGCCACGCCAGCCCCTGGCCGGCGAACAGGCCGAGCAAGCCGTCGGTGAGGGCGAACGCGCGGCCGTGCTCCGCGGTGCGCTCGGCGGCGTAGCAGCCGAGGCGGCGCGAGTCGCCCGGGTCGTCGCCATGGCGCAGGGCGTCGTCGAGCAATCGCGCCAGCGCGGCAGCGTCGCGCAGGCCGAGGTTCAGGCCCTGGCCGGCGATCGGGTGCAGGGTGTGGGCGGCGTTGCCGGCCAGCGCCACCCGACCGCGCACGAGGCGCTCGACACGCAGACCGTGCAGCGGGTAGGTGCGGCGACCGCGCACCGCGCGGAAGGTCCCGAGTTGCGTGCCGAAGGCGACCTGCAGCGCGGCCAGGAAGGCGTCGGGGTCGAGTTCGCGGAGCCGGTCGGCCTCGGCGTGTGTCACGGTCCAGACCAGGCGGCAGTGGGCCGGCGCCGGCAGGAGGGCGAGCGGCCCGGTCGGGGTGAAGCGCTCGTAGGCGGTGTGGGCGTGGCCGACGCCCGGGGTCACCTCGGCGATGACGGCACTGTGCCCGTAGTCGACGTCGTGGGCGGCGAGCCCGGCCGCGTCACGGGTCACCGAGCGGGCGCCGTCGGCGGCCACCACCACGCGCGCGGTCACCTCGCGCGTGCCGTCGGCGGTGGCCAGCGTCACGCGGCAGGCGCCGCGTTCCGCGGCCAGCGCGCGCACCGTCGCCGGACGCAGCACGGACACGTCGCTGGCCGCGAGCCGGGCGTAGAGGGCGTGGCCGAGGTCGCGGGCGATCACCACGTAGCCGAGGGCCTCGACCCGTTCGGTCGCGGCGTCGAGCACGGTGCGGCCCGGAACGTGTTGTTGGGCGATGTCGATGCGTGCGATCGGCGTCGCAGTGTCCGGCACGGGCCAGCCGCCGACGGCCTCGAGCAGGTGCCGCGAACCGAGCGCCAGGGCGAAGGCGCGGGAGTCGTACCCGGGGGGGAGGGCGCTGACGTCCGGCGCGCTCTCGGCCAGCGCGACGCGTGGGCCGTGGTGCGCCAGGGCACAGGCCAGCGTGGCGCCGACCGGGCCGCCGCCGACGATCAGCACGTCGCAGTCGGGCGATGTCGCGGCACGGGGGCTCATGGCTCCATTCTAGAACCGGTGCCGGAACGGTGGCTGACCTGCGTCAGGCCGGGCCGGGGCGCAGCGTGGTTCGAGGGGGTCGGCAAGGGGGCGTGACCACGGTCTTCGGCTCACGGGCGGAACGCGCGCACGGCGCGGCGCAGGGCGGCCAGGTCGTCGGCGCGGGCCGCCGGGGCGTAGCGCAGCGCGACGTAGAGCTCGGTGATGCGCGCGACGGACGCGGCCAGCGCGGGACGGGCCGCGGCCACCCGGGCGGCAAAGCGGCGCGGCCCCTCGTGATCGGCGCGGGCCAGGCCGCGGCGGGCGAGGCGCGTGCAGAAGCGGCGGTAGAGCACGGCGGCCGGGTCACGCGCAGGCCCGGGTGGGCGCAGGATGCTCCAGCCGATCAGTGGCAGCAGCACGCCGACCGCCAGCGCCAGCGCCAGCGTGACGTCGCGCCACGAGTCGATGCCGAGACCGAGCTGCGCGAGCACCTCGAGCTGGCGTGCCGCCCCGTAGCCGAGGATCCACAGGTCCCAGGTGGCGTTGAGGGTGTCGATGGCGAGGCGGAACTGGTCGGCGAGGCTGACCGAGAAGGTGCCGCCGAGACCACGGAAGCGGACCGCGCCGTCGACGCCGAACTCCGCGTCGGCGTCGATCGCCTGCTCGACCCGCTGCGGCGCGACCGCCGCGGTCGGGTCGACGCGGGTCCAGCCGGCGTCCTCCAGCCACACCTCGGACCAGGCGTGGGCGTCGGACTGGCGCACGATGAGGTAGTCGCCGAACGGGTTGCGCTGACCGCCCTGGTAGCCGGTCACCACCCGCGCCGGGATGCCGGCCAGGCGCATGAGCACCGTGAACGAGGTCGCGTAGTGCTCGCAGAAGCCGCGCCGGGTCTCGAACAGGAAGCCGTCGACCGGGTCGTCGCCGAGCAGTGGCGGCTCCAGGGTGTAGACGAACGGCTGGTCGCGGAAGTGGGCCAGTGCCAGGTCGACCACGCCGCGGTCGCTGGCGGCTTGGGCGCGCCAGCCGCGGGCGAGGTCGCGCACCCGGTCGCTGATCCGGAACGGCAGCTGCAGCCCCGAGCGGCGTTGTGCCTCGCTCAGGCCGGGGGCACGGTAGGCGGTATGGGAGCTGGCGCGGTAGCGCCGGCGCTCGTTGACCGGGCGCGCGGTGACCACCTGGAACTCGTCGGTCAGGCGCGCGTCGTCGGGGATCGTGACCGGCAGATCGAGGGTGAACAGCCAGTGCTGGCGAGACGGCTCCAGGGTCACCGCGTAGGTGACCGGATCGCCCTCGGCGACGAACCCGCCGTCCTCACCGGGCAGCGAGCCGGCACGCCAGCGCCGGCCGTTGGTGAACCACATCACCGGCCCGCGCCAGTAGCGCGCGGCCGGTGGCGGCACCGTGCCGTCGAACTCGACGCGAAACGCCACCGAGTCGTCGCGCACCAGGCGGCTGATGTCGCCCGGGCTCATCTCGTCGCTGATGCCGGTCACCGAGCGGTGGCGCTCCTCGGGCATGTGCCACAGCGGCCCCTCGATGCGCGGGAACAGGAAGAACAGCACCAGCATGATCGGCAGCCCCTGCAGCAGCAGGCGGCCGCCCAGGCGCAGTTCGTCGACCAGGCCGACGGGTCCCGGACCGCGGTTGGCCGCGATCAGCGTCGTGGTCAGCACCAGCACGCTGAGCAGCAGGTAGCCGGCCATCGGCAGCTCCTGCGAGTAGAGCAGGTTGGCCATGACCAGGAAGTAGCCGAGGAACACCGCGAC
>JBFIFF010000055.1:0-8834 GCA_041602955.1 Gammaproteobacteria bacterium
CCCGTACTTCAACGGCCGGCCCAGCCCCTCGCGCGGCGGGAGCTGGAGGTAGAACCCCTGCTCGTGCAGCGCGCGCATCACCTCGACCGGGTTGGCGCGCGCCAGGCGCTGCGCGGGATGGAGCTCGAGTTCCAGCACCGCCTCGAGCGCACCAAGTCGGGCGAGCAGTGCCTCGGGCACGCGCGCGAAGTCGTCGGCACGCTCGACGTAGAGGTAGGTGTCCATCTCACGGGCACCCCGGTAGACCACGCAGGACAAGCGGTTCATGCCTTCCAGTCTAGTCATGTCATGGCCGACGTCGCCATCCCGCCGTATGGCGACCGGCGTGTATACTCGATGTTGAGTCGTTTAGTCCGATTTCCGGAGAGGTCGATGGGCGCATCCGCCGCCAGCCAGAGCGCCGCCGAGAGCCAGCGCACCCTCGACAACGAGCACCTCGTGCAGCTCGGCCTGGTCGACGCGCTGGTCGCCGCGGTGGACGGCGGCGAACCGGCGGCCAATGTGCTGCAGCTGGTCACGCAGTTCATCGACTACACCGAGCTGCACTTCATGTCCGAGCAGCTGCTCATGCGGCGGCACGCCTACCCCGCCCACGACGAGCACGTCGCCGACCACGACGCGATCCTCGAGCAGCTGCAGGCGCTGCGCACGCGCTCCGAGCACGACGCGGACACCCCGCTGACTGCCGAGCGTGCGCACAGCCTCAAGGGGCAGATGCTCGGCCACATACGCAACCGCGACGCGGCGCTTTACGCCTACCTCGCCGAGCGGCTCGAACGGGAGTGAGCGGCGGTTAGCCGGCGGTGGTGAAAGGGATGCACGACGCGCAGCAGATCGAGGCTCAGACCGAGTTGTTCCGCGAGGGTGAGGCGGGCGACACCGCCTACATCATCGAGCACGGACGGGTCGAGATCTCCCTGCTGCGCGACGGACGCAAGGTGGTGGTCGCCGAGCTCGGCCCCGGCAACCTGCTCGGCGAGATGGCGCTGATCGGCGCCGGCACCCGCTCGGCCACGGCCATCGCGCTGGAGGAGACCCGCGTCGCGATCATCCACCGCGACCAGCTCGATACGGCGCTGCACGACGCCGACCCGGTCGTCAGACTCTTCATGCGCGTGCTGCTGGAGCGTTTCCACGAGGCCAGCGCGCGGTTGCACGGGCACGACGGCGCGCCGCACGCGCCGGCCGCCGGGTACCGCGAGGCACTCGACCGCACCGTCGAGAACCTGCGCCTGCGCGACGAGCTGCTGCAGGCCCTCGAGCGGCAGGAGTTCGTGCTTCACTACCAGCCGATCATCGAACTGATCAGCGGGCGCATCGCCGGATTCGAGTCGCTGATCCGCTGGCAGCATCCGGAACGCGGCCTGGTCGGCCCGCTCGATTTCATCGGCTTCGCCGAGGAGAACGGACTGATCGATCCCATCGGAACGTGGGTCATCGAGGAGGCGTGCGCGGCGGCGGTCCGCCTGGCCGAACGCGTTGGCACCCAGGCCCCGTTCGTCACCCTCAACGTGTCGGCACGCCAGCTCGAAGGCAGGGATTTCGTCGACCTGGCAGGCGCCCGCCTCGATGCCAGCGGCGTCGAGGCGCAGCGGATCAGCTTCGAGGTGAGCGAGAACCTGCTGATGACCGATCCCGAACGTGCCGCGAGGCGGCTGGCGGAGCTGAAGATGCTCGGCGTGCGGCTGGCGCTGGACGACTTCGGCACCGGCTACTCGAGCCTCAGCTGCCTGCACCGCTCCCCGTTCGATACCCTGAAGATCGACCGCACGTTCGTCATGACCATGCTGCGCAACCGCGACAGCATGGAGATCGTGCGCTGCATCCTGGGCATGGCGCAGGGGCTGATGCTCGACATCGTCGCCGAGGGCATCGAGAGCGGGGACGAACTCTCCCTTCTCGCCGAGCTCGGCTGCACCTACGGTCAGGGGTACCACTTCTCCAGGCCACTGCCCGAAGCCGAGGCCTTCGGCCTGCTCGGCGCCTAGGCCGAACCCGCTATTCCGCCGCGAGCAACTCGCGAACCAGCGCGTCGGCCTCCGGGGCGTCCCAGTCCACGTAGCTGCGCAGGTAGCGCACCACCCGTCCCTGGCGGTCGAGGAAGAAGCTCGCCGGCAGCACGTCGTCCGGCAACACCTCACCGATGGCGCGGGCCGGGTCGACGTACAAGGCGAGATGACGGATGCCCAGACGCTCGAAGAACGGCGCCGCCTGCAAGGCACCGCCCGCGTCCAGCGCCAGGGTCACGACGGCGAACGGCTCCCCGGCGAAACGCCCGGCGAGGCGGTCGAGGGCCGGGAGTTCGCGCACGCACGGGGGGCACCAGGTGGCCCACAGGTTGAGCAGCACGACCCTGCCGGCGAACGCGTCGAGGCGCACCGACCCGCCCGCGGCGTCGTGGAACACCACGCCCGGCAACGCGTAGGGCGGATCGACCCGCTGGAAACTCCCCGCCGTGCCGTCGGACGGCTCGCCGGCCTCGTGGTAGGCGCGCGCCGGGATCAGCGCCAGCAGGAGCAGCAGGCCGATGCACAGCAGCGGGGCGCGGGAGGAAGGCATGGCGCGCCATCCTACCCGATCGCGGCGCTCCCCGGGCTGCGTTACCATCGGCCCGGCACCACGGAAACCGGCATGCACGACCACCCGCACCTCGACGCCGCCAGCGCCCCCGACGACCCGCTCGCCCTGTTCGACCTCTGGTACCGCGAGGCCCTCGAAGCCGTCGCCCCCGAGCCGACCGCGGTCGCCCTGGCGACCGCAGGGACCGACGGACGGCCGACGGCGCGCATGGTGCTGCTCAAGGCGTTCGACGCGCGGGGATTCGTCTTCTACACCAACTTCGCCAGCCGCAAGGGCAAGGAGCTCGGCGCCAATCCGCACGCCACGCTGCTCTTCTGGTGGCCGCCGCTGCTACGCCAGGTGCGTGTCGAGGGCAGGGTGGCGCGGGTCGACGACGCCGAGGCCGACGCCTACTTCGCCACCCGCCCGCGCGGCAGCCAGATCGGCGCCTGGGCCTCGCCGCAGAGCACCCCGCTGGCCGATCGGGGCGAACTCGAGGCGCGCGTCGCCGAGGTCGAGGCGCGCCACCGCGACGGCGATGTGCCGCGCCCCCCGTTCTGGGGAGGCTACCGGCTGGCCCCCGACACCCTCGAGTTCTGGCAGGGACGCCCCGATCGCCTCCACGACCGCGTGGTCTACCGTGCCGCAGCCGGCGGTTGGCGCCGCCAACGGCTGGCGCCCTGAGGCCTTGGGATGGGAAGCTGGAGCTGCCCGCACGAGCGGCGCGGCCAGTGCATGAAGGTGGCCGGGCGGCCCTGCGAACCCGGCATGCGCGGTTGTGTCCTGCACGGGCGCTTCGTCTTCAGCCAGGCGCAGGAGGACCGCCCCGGGGTGCGACCCCGCAAGCGGCGGCGGCCCGACGGCTCGCGCCTCGACGACTGACCCCGTCAGTCGGCCGGCGCGCCCTGCCTGCGCGCGACGAGTGCGTGCAGGCAGGGCGGACACAGGCAGCCCGTCCCCGCGCCCGGCTCCGGGACCGGCACCACGGCGGGCACGTCGCGGGCGCACCAGCACGGCGCAGGGTCGTGGCGCCCGCAGCGGAACGGCGCGCCGCAGGCGGCACAGGTCGCGTTGGACGCGCCGGATGCAGACGGGGTCGCGGATTGCTCCATGCTGGACGATTATAGGCGCAGCCCTCTCCCCCGAGCCGTCCCATGCGAACCCCTCTCCCCCCGCCCTTCCACGACGAGTTGTTCGGCTTCCTGCGCGAGCTGCGACAGAACAACGAGCGCGCCTGGTTCGAGGCACACAAAACGGTCTACGAGACCGCGGTGCGCCTGCCTGCACTGGCCTTCATCGGCGCCATGGCGCCGCGCCTGGCGACCGTCTCGCCCCACTTTCGCGCCAGCGCGAAGAAGAGCGGCGGCTCGCTGATGCGCGTCTACCGCGATACCCGCTTCAGCAGGGACAAGACCCCGTACAAGGTCAACGTTGGCATCCAGTTCCGTCACGAACTCGGCCGTGACGTCCACGCCCCCGGCTACTACGTCCACCTCGAGCCCGGGCGCTGCTTTCTCGGCGCCGGCATCTGGCGCCCGGAGGCGAGGGCGCTGCGCCGAATCCGCGACTTCATCGCCGACAACCCCAACGGCTGGCGCAAGGCGGTCGGTGAGCGCCGTTTCCGCCTCGGCTTCGTGCTCGACGGCGAGTCGCTGGTGCGCGCCCCGCGCGGCTACTCACCGGATCACCCGCTGATCGAGGACCTCAAGCGCAAGGACTTCATCGCGGTGCACGCCTTCGCCGACGCCAGGGCGCTCGACGACGACTTCGCCGACGGGGTCGCCTCCGCGTTCCGCACCGCGACCCCGTTCATGCGCTACCTGTGCCAGGCGCTCGAGGTGCCGTTCTGAGGCGCCTACCAGCCGGGCACCGACGAGGCGGGATTGGGCACGTTGTGGCAGCGTTCACAGGCGAAGGTCGAGAACGCCACGCGATCGTGGCACATCCCGCAGTACTGGCCGGCGAGGATCGCCGTCATGGTGACCGGGTTCGCCCCGGCCTCGGCGGCGAACGGTGCCGGGTGGCAGTTGCCGCAGTCGAGCCAGGCGCCGTGCTCGCGGTGCGGGAAACGGACGTAGGGCATCTCGCGGGTGTCGGTCATCAGGATCGCGTCGTCGCGCAACGGCCCGACCCTGCCCCGACCGTCGAGGTCCGCGCGCGGCTCGATGCGCCCCTCGGTCAGCGTGCGCACCCAGTCGACGTTGCCCAGACGGTCGCGCGGGAACGCCGCGGTCGCCTCGGCGGCCCGCTGCAGGTGGATGGCGCCCGGGTTGTCGGCGTCGTAGAAGTCGCCGTCCGCCTCCTGCCCGTCATAGGTGGCGACCGGCGGCGCCGGCACCTCCTCGACTGGGCCGTAGAGGCCGAGCGCCCGGTCGGGCGGGGGCGTGGGTGGCGCGACCGGCGGTGTGTAGGGCACGGCGGGCTCCCCGGGCGGGGGCGGCGAGGCACACCCGACCAGCAGCGCCAGCAGCAGGATCGGGCTACGCGGCACGCTCAGTGGGCGTGGGACGAGGTGGACTCACCGCCGCTCAGCACCATCTGCGCCAGCCCCGCCAGCAGGCGCGCCCTGGCGCCGACGTCCTCCGCCTCGAGCAGCGCCTGCTTCTCCTCGTCGGGAAGCGGCAGGTTCATCGCGAAGGCATCGACGTAGACCGGGTCGGGCAGCGCCTCGGCCTGATCCCAGTCGAGCTGCAGGCCGCGGAAGTCGACCAGGCGGCGCAGCACCTCGCCCAGCCCGCGGCGGTCGATGGCATCCCCGCCGTCGGGATCGAGGTCGGCGGCGTAGCCGGACCAGTCGGGGGTCACGCGCCGGTAGCCGCGGTGCGGCGGCAACTCGCTGGCCACGGTGAAGCGGCACACCCCGGTCAGCACGATCAGCAGGCGGCCGTCGTCGCTCTCGGAGAACTGGGTGATGCGTCCGGCACAGCCGACCCGGCGCACCGGGTCGTCTCCACTGCGCGTGGCGTCTGCGGCCGGTTGGATCATGCCGACCATGCGCGACCCACCCAGGGCGTCGAGGATCATGTTCAGGTAGCGCGGCTCGAAGATGTTGAGCGGCAGCTGCCGGCCGGGCAGCACGATGGTCCCGCCGAGCGGGAAGATCGGCAGTGCACCGGGCAGGTCATCGAAACGCGGATTGAAGCGGCTGGGCATGGTCACTCCCTAGATACAGGGTAGCTGAGGCGCGGCGGCGCCGCGTTGCGGCACCTCAACCGTTCGACCCGCGCCACACGCCCTGCGTTCCCGCGCGTCGGTCCGCTATGCTCTGCTCGGTAAGGAGGTGACCCTTGGCAAGGATCGCGGTGCTGGGCACGCTGGCGGTCGACCGCGTGGTGCGGCTCGATGCCCCGCTGCGCGTCGGTGGCCAACAGCAGGGCACCCCCCTGGAGGACCGCTGCGGTGGCGGTGCGGCCAACGCCGCGGTGGCCCTGGCGCGGGCCGGCCATGACGTGGTGCTGGTCTCGGCGATCGGCGACGACGCCCACGGGCGCGCGCTCCTCGAGACCCTGGCTGCGGCCGGCGTCGACACCGCCGAGGTGGCCGTGCTGCCCGAAGCCACGTCGCATTCCCTGCTGCTGGTCGACCCGGCCGGGGAACGCACCATCGTCAACCTGCAACGCCTCCACGCCCCGGCTCCCGAGCGGGTGCTGCGGCTGGCGCTCGACGGCGTCTACGTGCGCAGCCGCGCACCCGCGCTGACGCCCCTGCTGGCCGAGCTCACGTGTCGCACCCGGGTGGTCGCCCATGTGCCCCCTTGTGCTCCCGGCTTGGTCCCGGCGCAGGTGCTGGTCGGGTCGGCGAGCGACCTCGACGCCGGCTTTCTCGCCGACCCGTTCGCCGCCGGGCAGCGCACCAGCGGCGGCCTTGCCGACTGGACCGTGGTCACCCACGGCGCGGCCGGCGTCACGGCCTACGGCCACGGGACCGAGCTGCGCCAGCCGGCGCGACGGGTTTCACCGGTCGATACCACCGGCGCCGGCGACTGCTTCGCCGCGGGCCTGGTCCACGGCATGGTCGGCTGCCTGCCGATGGCGCGCTGCCTGGCACTGGCGTCCGCCTGGGGCGCGGCCGCGGCGGCCACCGCGGGCTCCCTGCCCGGCGACGGCTTCCCGCCCGCGGACGCCTCGTGAGACGTGGGCCGAACCCCACCGCGTCCGCACGGTCCGATATCGCAATGTCTGCACCCCCCCTCGCGACGGTCGACGACCTGGCCCGTTTCGTCGACGACCACCCACGCCTGTTCGTGCTGACCGGCGCCGGAGTCAGCACCGCGTCGGGCCTCCCCGACTACCGTGACGTCGACGGTGCCTGGAAGCGCGCGCCCCCGGCGCAATACACGGAATTCGTCTCCGATCCCGCCGTGCGCCGCCGTTACTGGGCACGCAGCCTGCTCGGCTGGCCGATCTTCGCCACCGCCTCGCCGAATGCCGCCCACCGGGCGCTGGCCCGGCTGGAGTGCGCCGGACGGGTCGCCACCGTGGTCACGCAGAACGTCGACGGCCTGCACCAGGCCGCCGGCAGCCGGCAGGTGATCGACCTGCATGGCCGGCTCGACGCCACGGTATGCCTCGGCTGCGGGCGCGGCGGACGCCGCGACGCGTTCCAGCAGGCACTGGCCGCGCACAACCCCGACTTCGCCCGACGCGCGGCCACGCGCGCCCCGGACGGTGATGCCGACCTCGAGGCAGACGACCTCGACGCCTTCTTCGTGCCGGGTTGCCCAGCCTGCGGCGGCCTGCTCAAGCCCGACGTGGTGTTCTTCGGCGAAGGGGTGCCCCGCGGCCGGGTCGAGGCCGCCTACCTGGCGCTCGGGGAGGCCGATGCGCTGCTGGCCGTGGGGACGTCGCTGATGGTCTTCTCCGGTTTCCGCTTCGCGCGCGAGGCGGCGGCACGTGGCCTCCCGGTCGCGGCGCTGAACCGCGGCCGCACCCGCGCCGACGGGCTGCTGAGCCTCAAGGTCGAGTCCGAATGCGGCACGGCGCTGGCCGCGCTCGCCGAACGGCTCGCACCGACCGCACCCGCCCGCTGACGCACGGAGGCGACTCGGCGTGCCCCTGCTAGACTGCGGCGCCATGCAGCGGCGCCGGTCCCCATGAACGTCATCTTCTTCGCCCTGGTCGCGATCGCCTTCGTGGTCACCGGGTTCCACCAGCTCACCTGGGTCGCGCCGTCGGCCGAGGCCATGTCGCCGATGCTCGTGCTCGGCAACGGCATGATCGAGTCGGCCAAGGGGGCGGTGACGCTGGCCCTCGGTCTGGTCGGCGTCATGGCGCTGTTCCTCGGCCTGATGAAGGTGGCCGAGGCGGGCGGCCTGCTGCTGATCATCGCCCGCCTGCTGCGCCCGCTGCTGGTGCGGCTGTTCCCCGACGTGCCGGCCGACCACCCGGCGATGGGGGCGATGATCATGAACCTCTCGGCCAATGCGCTCGGCCTCGGCAACGCCGCGACCCCGTTCGGCATCCGCGCCATGCAGGCTCTCGACACCCTCAACCCGCACAAGGGCACGGCGAGCAACGCCATGGCGCTGTTCCTGGCGATCAACACCTCGAGCATCACGTTGCTGCCAACCGGGGTGATCGCCCTGCGCGCCGCGGCCGGCTCGGCCGACCCGGCCGGCATCCTGCCGACGACGCTGTTCGCGACGCTCTGCTCGACGACCGTGGCGATCGTTTCGTGCAAGCTCTACCAGCGCTGGTGGGCGAGCGCCGCGGCGATGACGCCCACCGCGGAGAGTACGGAGGCGGCGCCTGCCGTGGCGGCACCCGAGGTGACGCTGCCGGAGGCCCCGGCGGAGGGCTACCCGGGCTGGGTCTCGGGCCTCGCGCTGCTGGCCCTGGTCGGGCTGATCCCGGTCGCCGTGCTGCTCGGCGCCGCCCTCGGCCCGTGGATCGTGCCCGGCCTCGCGGTGCTGCTGCTCGGCTTCGGCGTCGCGCGCCGGGTGCGGGTCTACGAGTGCTTCGTCGACGGTGCGCGCGACGGCTTCGAGGTCGCGATCCGCATCATCCCCTACCTGGTCGCGATCCTGGTCGCGGTCGGCATGTTCCGCGCCAGCGGCGCGATGGAGCTGTTCGTCGGCGCCCTCGGCCGCTTCACCGCGCCGCTCGGCCTGCCCGCCGAGGCGTTGCCGATGGCGCTGCTGCGGCCGCTCTCCGGGTCCGGGGCGTACGGGGTACTTGCGGCGACCATCGACAACCCCGCGACCGGCCCCGACACCTACGTCGGCTACCTGGTCAGCACGCTTCAGGGGTCGACCGAGACCACCTTCTACGTGCTCG
>JBFIFF010000056.1:0-8814 GCA_041602955.1 Gammaproteobacteria bacterium
CAGGGCCGCGACCAGCGGCACGGTCACCGTCGAGGTGGTCACGCCGCCGGAGTCGTAGGCCAGCGCGATGATCATCCGTGGCGCGAAGATCGTCTGCACGATCACCATCACGTACCCGGCCATGATGTAGAGGTGCAGCGGGGTGCCGGTGATGATGCGGAAGGCCCCGAGCGAGATGCCGATGGCGGCGCCGATGGCGACCGCGATACGGAGCCCCCAGGGCCTGATCGCGCCGCCGGAAACCTGGTTCGCCTTCAGCGCCACGGCGATCAGCGACGGCTCGGCTATCGTGGTCGAAAAGCCGATCGCCATGGCGAACAGGTAGACCCAGTAGTAGTCGTCCCAGCCGGGCACGTCGTCGACGCTGTCGAGGATGAACGCGGGATCGGTGAGCTGGGCGGCCATCAATTTGCCGAGCGGAAACAGCGCTTTCTCCAGGCCGACCAGGAACAGCACCAGCCCGGCGAAGACGTAGGCGAACCCCGTCAGCACCTGGCGCAGCCGCGGGATCGGCTGGCGCAGCACGATCAGCTGGAAACCGAACAGGATCGCGGCGATCGGCAGCACGTCGCGCAGCGTCTCGACCAGCGTGGTCAGCAGCTCGGTGCCGAGGCCGGCCATCAGTAGAGCAGCCCGTAACCCATGACGAAGACCATCGGCGTCAGCGAGGCGAAGGCGATCAGGCCGAAGCCGTCGGTCATCGGGTTGCGGCCCTTGATGCTCGAGGCGAGACCGACGCCGAGCGCGGTGACCAGTGGCACGGTGATGGTCGAGGTGGTGACGCCGCCGGAGTCGTAGGCGATGCCGATGATCTCGCGCGGGGCGAACTCGGTCATGACCACGACCCCGATGTAGCCGGCGATGATCACCCAGTGGAGCGGCCAGCCGCGCAGGATGCGCAGCACGCCGATGACGATGGCGAAACCGACCGACAGGGCCACCGTGACGCGCAGGCCGAGGGCATACGCCTCGCGTTCCGTCTCGACGTCCGGGATGATCCCGCCACCGGCGGCGACCTTGGAGGCCTCCGCGGCGACCGCGATCAGCGCGGGTTCGGCGACGGTGGTGCCGAAGCCGAGGGCGAAGGCGAAGGCGAGCAGCCAGAAGACGCTGCCCTTGCGCGCGAAGGCGTAGGCCATCGATTCGCCGAACGGGAACAGACCGAGATCCAGTCCGCGGATGAACAGGGTCAGGCCGAGGATCACCAGCAGGGTGCCGACCAGCAGGTCGGCGAGGTTGGGCAGCGGCTGACGCAGCACCACGAGCTGGAAGAAGGCGACGACGAGGATGATGGGCGCCAGGTCGCGCAGGCTGTCGAGGGCGGTCTTCAGGAAGGCCTGCAGCTGCTTGTTCACGACGTCCCGAGGCTCTGGCGGCGATGGAGCCCGGCCCTGCGCGCGGTCCCTGCTTCACGGCATTATGCCCCATGGCCGCCGGCCGCCCAACGCCGCGTTGCCGCGGCACGCCGGGGCGGTCGACAATGCACGCGGAGGGAGTGATGAACGACGATCTGCATCATGTCGGTGGCCTGCACGCGGTCCGCGGCGCGCTGGAACAGCCGGGCGGCGTCGCGCGGCTCTGGCTCGACCGCCAGCGCCGCGATGCTCGCCTGCGCGACCTGCTCGAGCGGGCCCGTGCGGCCGACGTGCCCGTGGAACGGGTCACGCGCGCCGAGCTCGACGCCCTGCTGCCCGGCGTCAACCACCAGGGGGCGGTGGCGTTGTGCCGCGGGGCGACCGCACGCGACGAGGGGGCGCTGAAGGCGCTGCTCGCCGGTCGTGCCGCGCCGCTGCTGCTGGTCCTCGACGGCGTGACCGACCCGCACAACCTCGGTGCCTGCCTGCGCACGTCCGATGCCGCCGGCGTCGATGCCGTGGTGGCGCCGCGCGACCGTGCCGCCGGCCTCGGCGCCACCGCGCGCAAGGTCGCGGCCGGTGCCGCCGAGCACGTGCCGTTCTTCCAGGTGACCAACCTCTCGCGCACCCTCGGCTGGCTGGCCGAGAACGGGGTCTGGTGCATCGGCCTGGCGGGGGAGGGCGACACGCCGCTGCACGCGGTCGACCTGCGCGGGCCGCTGGCACTGGTGCTCGGCGGCGAGGGGCGTGGCCTGCGTCGCCTGACCCGCGAACGCTGCGACCGCCTGGTGCGCATCCCGATGCACGGTCACGTCGCCAGCCTCAACGTCTCGGTCGCTGCCGGGGTTGCGCTGTTCGAGGCGCGACGCCAGCGTGACGGGTAATTGCAGTCGCCGCGAGAAACCGGTAGAACATGCGTGCCGAAACACCGGCGTTTACAACACCGAATGACGGAGGGATCCACGATGCAACGCCTCGCTATCGCGTTCAGCGCATTACTGCTACCGCTTACCGCCTGTGCCGCGGACTACATCACCAACTCTGACGACATCGTCAAGGCGACCGACTGGGACAAGATGCAGACCATCACCGTCGAGCTCGACGAACACAGCTACGCGCCCCAGAACATCGAGCTCAAGGCGGGTCAGCCCTACAAGCTCGAGCTCAAGAACCGCGGTGAGAAGAAGCACTACTTCACCGCGCCCGAGTTCTACAAGGCGATCGCCACGCGCAAGGTCCAGTCCCGTGACGGCGAGGTCAAGGCGCCCTACTTCAAGGCGCTCGAGGTCCTGGTCGAGGGTCAGCTCGACATCTACTTCGTGCCGGTGACCAAGGGCGAATTCCCCGTCTACTGCACCATCGACGACCATCGTGAGCAGGGCATGGAAGGCAAGCTGACGGTCAACTGAGCGGCGACCGTCCGATGAGGCCACTGCACGGCTTCCTGCTGCTGGCCGCCGCGGTCGGGATCGATCCCGCCGCGGCGGCCGGCACCATCACCCCGGCGGAGATGCCGGCCGAGCCGCAGCGCATCCCGGTTGCGGCCCTCGCTGCGGCGCCCGTGGTCGACGGTGACCACGGCGATTGGCAGGGGGGGGCGTGGGTCGCGGTGACGATCCGTCCCGCAGCCAAGGACGACGAAAAAAATCGCCTCGGCACCCTCGACGTGCAGTTGCGTGCCGGGGTGCACGGCGAGCGCTTCTACCTTGCCGCACGGTGGCCGGACCAGCGCGTCGACGATCTCTACAAGCCTTGGGAGTGGCGCGGCGACCGTTACCGCCGCAGCAAGCGGCTCGACGACATGTTCGCGGTGCGCTTCGATTTCGAAGGGGACTACAACAGCTGCATGATCGCCAATGCGGATTACCGCGTCGACGTCTGGCTCTGGTCGGCCGGGCGCAGCAATCCGACCGGCTACGCCGAGGACATGTGGCAGTTGATCACCACCCGCTTCACCGAACACGCCGCCGAGTACACCGAGCCCGGAGGGAAGACCGTCTTCATCCGCAAGGTGCGTGACGACGGTTCGTCGGGGTACGACGTCAACAAGCCCGATCTCAAGACCTTTCAGGGTGACAAGTTGCCGGGCATCGTCTGGGGGGAGTCGCAACCCGAGGGCAGCGTCGCCGACGTCAGCGCCAAGGCCGTCTGGGTCGATGGCCACTGGCACCTGGAGATGAGTCGTCTGCTGGTCACCGGGCACGCGGACGACGCCGAACTGCCGCTGGGGGCGGTGCGCGTCGGCGCGATCGCGGTGTTCGACCGCAACGACGCCGAGCACAAGAGCGTCTCCGGCGACCTGCATTTCGATTTCGGCGCGTTGCGCTAGGGTATCGGCCGGCCTCGGGCCATTCGCCGGGCCGCGCTCTCAAGGCCGCAGCGCGCGGGCGCAGCGCCCGTCCAGGCGGCGATCCATCGGCTCGATTAGCGGCGCGTTCCCTGGGGCGTGCCAGGCGGGGGGCATCGCGTCCCGGTGACCCGGGCGCGGTCGGGCCTCACTCGGGTTTCTTGTCGCCCTTGTGCGCGGCGATCACCTGGTTGCGCCCGGCGCGCTTGGCCCGGTAGAGGGCGGCGTCGGCGGCCTCGACCAGCGCCGCGGGGGTTTCCACGTCGAGCTCGGGCAGCGCGGCGACGCCGATGCTGATGGTCACCTTCAGGCCGTCGACCTCCATCTGCTCGACGGCGGCGCGAAGCCGCTCGGACACGATGATCGCGCCGGACATGCCGGTGCCAGGCAGGATGGCGAGGAACTCCTCGCCGCCGTAGCGGCACGGCACGTCGACCTTGCGCACGTGCTCCTGCAGCGACTGCGCGATCGCCTGCAGCACGCGGTCGCCCTGGTCGTGGCCGTGTTCGTCGTTGAAGCGCTTGAAGTGGTCGACGTCGAACATCATGATCGACAGCGGCGCCTTGTAGCGTTGCGCGCGCGCCATCTCGGTGGCCAGCGTCTCGTCCAGGTGGCGGCGGTTGAACAGGCCGGTCAGGCCGTCGGTGGTCGACAGCCGGCGCAGGCGCTCCTCGAGCCGCTTCTCCTCGGTGATGTCGCGGATCAGCGCCGCCGAGCCGACCATGCCCCCCTGGGGGGTGCGGATGGACGCGGCGTAGATGCTGAGCACGCGCTGGTTGTAGTGCAGGGTCTCCGGCTCCTTGATCTCGGGGTCGCGGTCGAGCAGGTTTTTCAGGCCCTCGGGGTCGTCGAGCAAATTGAGGAAACCCTCGCCGACCACCTGGCGCATGGTCTTGCCGACGAGGATCTCCGCGGCCGGATTCATCAGCACCACCTTGCCCTCGCCGTCGGTGACGACGATGCCCTCGCGGGCGCTGAGGATGATGGTGGCCAGCTTGTCCTGTTCGTTGCGCAGACCGGTGTAGGTCTGCATCAGCTGGCGGGTCATGTGGTTGAAGCTGAACGCCATCTGGCTCAGCTCGTCGCGGCCCATCACCGGCACGGTCTGGGTCAGGTCGCCGTCGGCGGCGCGCACCATGGCCCGGGTGACGCGGTCGATCGGGTGGACCACCGCACGCCGGATCATCAGCCCGGTGAGCAGGAGGGTGCCGAGAATCGCCAGGCCGACGACCACGGTCGACTGCACCCAGGTGCGGCGGATGTCTTCCTGCACGGCCTGCAGTGAGGTGGTCAGCTTGAGCACGCCGCGCAGGCTCTCCTCCTTGCCGTGGCACTTGTGGCACCCCTCGTCGTTGCGGATCGGCGCGAGGAAGGTCAGGAAGCGGGCGCCGGTGGAGTTGGTCTCGTAGTAGGTGACCGTCTCATCCTCGGCCAGCACCTTGCGCAGTTCGGGGTGGTCAGCGGGCAGGACCTGGACGGCGTCCTCGGTGTCGCGCGGCAGGAACTCCTCGTCACCGCGGCGGGCGTTGACATCCTCGATGGTGGCGTTGTCGTGGAACGCCTGCAGGCCGTTGGTGCGCAGGATGCGGAAGTCGGTAACGTCGGGGACCTGCTGGAGGCGGTCGGAGAAGCCGCGGGCGATGTCTGCGTACCCGGCCAGCATCACCGACTGCAGCCCCTGGATGACGCTCTCGGTGAGTTTGGTCATGGTGCGCTCGTTCTGCGCGAGGGTGTTCGACTCCTGCTGGCGCACGTAGAACATGCCCAGCGCGAGCAGGCTGAGGGTCACGATGATGCCGACCACGGCGATGATCTTGTGGCCGATACGCGCGAACGACTTGGTCATCGGTGTGGGCGCCTCCAGCGTCCATGCAGGCCGGCGATGCGTCGGCCCTTCCCATTGGCGGCGATACTACCGCATCGGCTGTGTCCGAGGGAGGTGCACGCGGTTGCCGCTGCCGGGCACGCCGACTACCATCGCGCGCCATGCGCCGCGCCGACTTCACCTTCGACCTGCCGCCCGAACTGATCGCGCAGCGGCCGCTCGCCGAGCGCAGCGCAAGCCGACTGCTGTGCCTCGATGCGGCGAGCGGCGCCATCGACGACGCGACCTTCACCGAGCTGCCCGGGCGGCTGCGCGCGGGCGACCTGCTGGTGTTCAACGACACGCGGGTGATCCCGGCGCGCATCCACGGGCGCAAGGCGAGCGGCGGCCGTGTCGAACTGCTGGTCGAGCGCCTGCTCGGCGGCGGTCGGCTGCTGGCGTTGGTGCGCTGCAGCAAGGCGCCGCGCACGGGCGGCGTGCTGCAACTCGACGGCGGCGTCCGCGCCACGGTCACCGGTCGTCGGGACGACCTGTTCGAACTCGAGCTCGAGGAGGGCGTCGATGCGCTCGCCTGGCTGGAGCGCGACGGCCACGTGCCGTTGCCGCCGTACATCGCGCGCGCGGACGACGCCGCCGACCTCGAGCGTTACCAGACGGTCTTCGCCGCGCGGCCCGGCGCGGTCGCCGCGCCGACCGCGGGGCTGCACTTCGATGCCGCGCTGCTCGCGCGCCTGCACGATGCGGGACTCGCCACCGCACGCGTGACGCTCCACGTCGGCGCCGGCACCTTCCAGCCGGTGCGAGCCGAGCGGCTGGCCGACCACCGCATGCACGCCGAGTGGCTCAAGGTGCCGCAGGCGACCTGCGATGCGGTGGCCGCGACCCGCGCCCGCGGCGGCCGCGTGGTGGCGGTCGGCACGACCACGGTGCGCAGTCTCGAGACCGCGGCGCGGGACGGGACGCTGCGCCCGTTCACCGGCGAGACGTCGCTGTTCATCACCCCCGGCTACCGGTTCCGCGTGGTCGACCTGATGGTGACCAACTTCCACCTGCCGGAGTCGACGCTGCTGATGCTGGTGTGCGCCTTCGCCGGGACCGGGCACGTGCTCGCCGCCTATCGCCACGCGGTGGCGGCACGCTACCGCTTCTTCAGCTACGGTGACGCCATGCTGGTCAGCCGTGCCGCGGAGGCGGGGTGATGGAGTTCGCCGTGCTCGGCAGCGACGGTGCGGCGCGGCGCGGGCGGGTGAGCTTCGCGCGCGGCAGCGTCGAGACCCCGGCGTTCATGCCGGTGGGCACCTATGGCACGGTCAAGGCGATGCTGCCCGAGGAGCTGGCAGCGCTCGGTGCCGAGATCGTGCTCGGCAACACCTTCCACCTGATGCTGCGCCCCGGCACCGCGACCATCGCGCGCCATGGCGACCTGCACGACTTCATGCACTGGCAACGGCCGATCCTGACCGACTCCGGCGGCTTCCAGGTCTACAGTCTCGGTGCCATGCGCAAGCTGACCGAGGCCGGCGTGCGCTTCCGTTCGCCGGTGGACGGTGCCGAGGTGTTCCTCGGCCCGGAGGAGTCGATGGCGGTGCAGCGCGCGCTCGGTTCGGACATCGTCATGGTCTTCGACGAGTGCACCCCGTACCCGGTCAGCGAGGCCGAGGCGCGCGCGTCGATGGAGCTGTCGCTGGGCTGGGCACGCCGCTCGCGCGAGGCCCACGGCGACAGCCCGGCGGCGCTGTTCGGCATCGTCCAGGGGGGGATGTTCCCCGCGCTGCGCAGCGCCTCCCTCGACGGTCTGCTCGGGATCGGTTTCGACGGGTACGCCATCGGTGGTCTGTCGGTCGGTGAGCCCAAGGCGGAGCGCGAGCGGATCCTCGACCACCTCGGCCCGCAGCTGCCGGCCGACCGGCCGCGCTACCTGATGGGGGTGGGCACGCCCGAGGACATCGTGGCCGCGGTGCGGCGCGGGATCGACATGTTCGACTGCGTCCTGCCCACGCGCAACGCGCGCAACGGCCACCTGTTCACCCGTTTCGGCGACGTGCGCATCCGCAATGCCCGCCATCGCGACGACCCGCGGCCCCTCGACCCGGCGTGCGGCTGCTACACCTGCCGCCACTTCTCGCGCGCCTACCTGCGCCACCTGCACGCCTGCGGCGAGATCCTGGCCGCCCGCCTGGCGACGATCCACAACCTCCACTACTACCTCGAGCTGATGGCCGGGCTGCGCGCGGCGATCGCCGCCGGTGGGCTGACGGAGTGGGTCGCGCGCTTCCACGCCGAGCGGTCGCAAGGCGACCCGCCTGTGTCATAATGCGCGCTTTGCCGCGGCCGCTCGTGCCGTGGCACGCCTCCCCCTGGTAGCGAAAGGGCACACCGATGGATTTCCTGATCTCGAACGCGTGGGCGCAGTCGGCCCCGGGCGGCCAACAGGGCGACCTGCTGGGCTTCCTGCCTCTGATCCTGATCTTCGTGGTCTTCTACTTCCTGCTGATCCGTCCGCAGAGCAAGCGCCAGAAGGAGCACAAGAAGATGCTCGAGGCGCTCGACAAGGGCGACGAGGTGATCACCAACGGCGGTCTGTTCGGCGTGATCACCGACCTCGGCGACAACTTCGTCAAGCTCAACGTCGCCGAGGGCGTCGAGGTGAAGGTGCAGCGCTTCGCGATCGCCTCCACGCTGCCCAAGGGCTCGGCCGAAAACCTCTGACCCGACGCGCCGGCGGACCCCGGGAATGATCAACAAGTACCCGCTCTGGAAGTACCTGCTGATCGCCACCATCGTGGCGGTCGGCCTCGTCTATGCACTGCCCAACCTCTACGGCGAGGACCCGGCCGTGCAGGTCTCGGCGTCGGCGCGCGGCGTCGAGGTCGATGACGGCACCCTGGCCCAGGTCTCCGGCATCCTCGAGCGGGCGGGGCTCAGCGCCAGGTCGGTGCGTTTCGAGGAGGGGCTGCTGCTGGCGCGTTTCGCCGACACCGAGGCGCAGCTGCAGGCCGCCGAGCGGATCAAGGAGGGGCTCGGTCCCGGGCACGTGGTCGCGCTCAACCTCGCCCCGGGCACCCCCGACTGGCTGCGTGCCCTCGACGCCGCGCCGATGTACCTCGGGCTCGACCTGCGTGGCGGCGTTCACTTCCTGATGGAGGTGGACATGGAGGCCGCGGTGCGCCAGGCAGAGGAGAACATCGTCGAGGATCTGCGCCGCCTGCTGCGCGAGAACCGCGTGCGCTACAAGACGGTGACCCGCGGGGGCGATGGCGTGCGCGTGCGACTCAGCGACACGGACC
>JBFIFF010000057.1:0-8812 GCA_041602955.1 Gammaproteobacteria bacterium
CGCTCGAGGTTGCGACGCTCGTTCTCGCTCATCACCGCGGCGTCGCGTCCGAGTCGCTCCTCCAGCGCCTTGAGCTCCTTCTGCATCGCCACCAGTTCGCGGTCACGTGGGGCGAATTCCTGCTGCAGGTTGTCCCTGGCCGCGGTGGCCTGGGGGGCTTCTTCGAGCAGTTTGGCGGCGTTGACGAAGCCGATGCGCAACTCGGCGGCCGCGCCGGCCGGGGCGAGGAACGCGGTGCACAACAGCAGCGTGGCGACAAGGTTACGTGGATTCAAGATGGTCCCCTACAAGGTCAGAAGGTGCCGCCGATGCGGAACTGGAAGTTCTGGGTCTCGTCCCCGCTCTCGTCGTTGAGCGGGAAGGCATAGCTGAAGATCAGCGGCCCGATCGGCGACAGCCAGTTGAGTGCGACGCCGGTCGAGTAGCGCAGCTCCTCGAACTCGAAATCGTCATCGAGCATTGTATCGAAAACGTTACCGATGTCGAAGAAAGCCGAGAGGCGGATCGACTTGATGTCAGCGTAGGTCACCGGGGTGATCAGCTCGGCGGTGCCGCACACGCGCAGGTTGCCGCCGAGCGGGTCGTCGGTCGTGGTGTCGCGCGGACCCAGGCTGTTCTCCTCCCAGCCGCGCACGCAGTTGAGACCGCCGGCGAAGAACTTCTCGAACGGTGGCAGCGCGTTGGAGTCACCGTAGCCGTCGCCGTAGGCGACGCGGCCGTCGGTCTTGAACACCAGGGCCTGCGACAGGGGCCAGTAGTGGGACTGGTCGTAGCCCACCGAGTAGTAGGTGAGGTCGAAGACCGGCAACGCGATTTCGCCGTACAGGCGCTTGCGTCCGCCGCGGGTCGGCATCAGGGCCTGGTCGCGGGTGTCGTCGGACCACGACGCCAACATCGAGAAGGTGTCGTAGCTGTTGCCGTTGTCGGCGACGAACGCGGTCAGGTCGGAGCGCGGGCTGGTGCCGAGCTCGATCTCGGTGTTCTTGTACTCGAACTCGAAGCGCAACCGGTTCTTCTCGCTCAACGGCAGGCCGAAGTTCATGCTCGCGCCGTAGGTGTCGATGTTGGCCGAGGTGATGTTGAGCTCGCCGGCGTCGGTCTTGCGGTAGAAGACACGGAAGCCACGGCTGACGCCGTCGACGGTGTAGTAGGGGTTGTTGTAGGCGTAGTCGACGACCGTGTTGGCCGCGCTGGTGTTGACCGAAAGGCTGACCCGCGAGCCGGTGCCGAAGAAGTTCTCCTGCGAGATGCTGCCCGTGAAGATCACGCCCGCGGTCTGCGAGAAGCCGACGCCGATGGAGAAGTTTCCGGCGGGGCGCTCCTTGACCTGGAACTCGAGGTCGACCTCGTCGGGCGAGCCCGGCACCGCCGGGGTTTCGACCGTGACCTCCTCGAAGTAGCCGAGCTGCTGCAGGCGCGCCCGCGAGCGGTTGACGTTCGAGGTCGAGAACCAGGCGCCCTCCATCTGGCGCATCTCGCGGCGCAGCACCTCGTCGCGGGTGCTGGTGTTGCCGCGCATGTTGATGCGGCGCACGTAGACGCGCCGTCCCGGGTCGACGAAGAAGGTGACCTCGACGGTGCGCTGCTCGTCGTTGATCTCGGGGATGGTGTTGACGTTGGCGAAGGCGAAGCCCTCGTCGCCGAGGCGCTTTGACAGCGCCTCGCCGGTGGCGGTCGCCTGTCTGCGCGAGAAGACCGTCCCCGGACGCAGCAGGACCAGCGGGGTGAGCTGGTCGTCGGGCAGCATCAGCTCACCCGAGAGGTTCACCGCCGAGACGGTGTAGGGTTCGCCCTCGGTCAGGTTGACCGTGATGTAGACGTCACGCCGGTCGGGGGAGATGGTGACCTGCGTGGAGTTGATCACGAAGCGCAGGTAGCCGCGGTCGAGGTAGAACGAGCGCAGGGTCTCGATGTCGGCCGCCAGCTTCTGCTTGGAATACTGATCGGAGTCGCTGAAGAAGGTGAACCAGCCCGGCGTGGTGAGCTGGAACAGGTCGACCAGTTCCTCCTCCTCGAAGTCCTCGTTGCCGATGATGCGGATCTGGCGGATCTTGGCGACCTGCCCCTCCTTGATGTCGATCTCGAGGGCGACGCGGTTGCGTTCCAGCGGGGTGACCGTGGAGGTGATCTGCACCCCGTACTTGCCGCGCGCGAAGTAGAGCTGGGTCAGCTCCTGCTCGATGCGCTCGAGCAGGGAGGTGTTGAACACCTGCCCCTCGGCGAGGCCGATGCCGCGCAGCCCCTCCTCGAGTTGCTTGGTCTCGATGTCCTTGTTGCCGTTGAACGTGATCTCGGCGACCGCGGGCCGCTCGTCGACGGTCACGATCAGCACGTCGCCCTCGCGCTCGAAGCGCACGTCGTCGAAGAACCCGGTGGCGTAGAGCGCCTTCAACGCCGCGGCGCTGCGCGCGTCGTCGACCCGATCGCCGACCTTGATCGGCAGGTAGTTGAACAGGGTTCCGGCGGAGATCCGCTGCAGCCCCTCGGCGCGGATGTCGCTGACGGTGAAGGGCTCCGCGGCCAGCGCGGTCCCGAACAGCAGCACCCCGGCCAGCAGCAGCGCGTTACGCAGCGATCCCATCTCCACTCCCCCCAGGACGGTTATCGTTATGGACGCAAGCGCCCCACACCGCGCGCGCTCAGCCGAGCAGCCGCGCCAGGTCGTTGTAGAAGGCCAGGCCCATCAGCAGGAGCAGGACGGCGATGCCGACCCGCTGCGCGGCGATCTCGAAGGCCTCGGAAACCGGACTCCCCTTGACGAGTTCGATAAGGTAATACATCAGGTGGCCGCCATCCAGCAGCGGGATCGGCAGCAGGTTGAGCACACCGAGGCTGATGCTGATCAGCGCCAGGAACGACAGGAACGGCGTCAGGCCGATGCTGGCCGTGCGCCCGGCGTACTCGGCGATGCTGATCGGGCCGCTGATGTTGTCCAGCGAGGCCTCGCCGATCACCATCTTGCCGAGCATGGTCACCATCAGGGTGGCCATGTTCCAGCTCTTGCGCAAGGCCTCGCCCACCGCCTCGACCGGCCCGTAGCGGTGCTCGGCGCGCATGCCCTCGAACAGGTCCGCGGGAACCCGCGCCTGGGCGCCGATGCGACCGCGTGCGCCGCCCTCGCCGTCGGGCACGCTCTCCGGGGTGAGCATCAGGGTCAGGCGCGACCCGGCGCGGTGGACCTCGACGTCGAACGCGATGCCGGGGCGGGCACGGACGTACTCGACCCAGCCGCGCCAGTCGGCCACCGGTTCACCGCCGGCGGCGACGACGCGGTCGCCGGGGCGCATCCCGGCCCGCTCGGCCGCGCCGCCCGGCAGCACCTGCTCGATCACCGCCGGCAGGGTCGGCTGCCAGGGGTGGAGCCCGAGTTTCTCGAGCAGCCGCCCGCCGTCGAGGTAGCGATGGCCTTCCGGGGTGTGCAGCACCAGTTGCGCCTCGCGTCCGCGCTCGTCGCGCACCGCAAGCCGCGTCTCCTCGCCGCCGACCAGCGCATCCATGAGCGCGAACGAGGCCGCCTCCCAGGTCGCGGTTGCACGCCCCTCGACGGCGACGATCTCGTCCCCGGCGCGCAGGCCGGCCTCGGCCACCACCGAGCCGGGGTCGACCGCGCCGACCACCGGGCGCAGCCCCTCGATGCCGGAGACGAACAACAGCCAGTAGGCAAGCACGGCGAAGGCCAGGTTGAACAGCGGGCCGGCCGCGACGATCGCGGTGCGCACCGCCAGCCGCTGGCGGTTGAACGCGCGCGGCAGGTCCTCCGGCGCCACCTCCCCCTCGCGCTCGTCGACCATCTTGACGTAGCCCCCGAGCGGGATCGCGGCGATCACGTACTCGGTCTGGTCGGCCCCGGCGCGGCGCGACCAGAGCGGCTTGCCAAAGCCGACAGAAAAGCGCAGCACCTTGACGCCGAGCCTGCGCGCGACCCAGAAGTGGCCGAACTCGTGGACGCTGATCAGCACCCCGATGGCGACCAGGAAGGCGATGGTCGAAGCGACGAAGCCGGTCACGACGCGGCTCCGGCCAGTGCCATGCACGCCTCGCCGGCGTGGCGGCGTGCCTCGGCGTCGAGGTCGAGGATCGCCTCGACCGTCCCCGGGTCTCCCGCCGGGCAGCGCGCGAGGGTCGTCTCGATCGCCGCGGCGATCGCCGTGAAACGCAGGCGACCGGCGAGGAACGACGCCACCGCGACCTCGTTGGCCGCGTTGAGCACGGTCGGCGTCGCGCCTCCGGCACGCGCCGCCTGGTAGGCGAGGCGCAGGCACGGGAAGCGCTCGAGCGACGGCTCGGCGAAGTCGAGCCGGCCGAGCGAGCGGGCGTCGAGCGGGGCCACGCCGGCGTCGATGCGCTCGGGCCAGGCCAGCGCATGGGCGATGGCGGTGCGCATGTCGGGATGCCCGAGCTCGGCCAGCACCGACCCGTCGGCATACTGCACCATCGAGTGCACGGTGCTCTGCGGGTGGATCACCACCTCGATGCGCTCGGCCGGCAGGCCGAACAGCCAGCACGCCTCGATCACCTCGAGACCCTTGTTCATCATGGTCGCCGAGTCGACCGAGATCTTGCGCCCCATGACCCAGTTCGGGTGGGCGCAGGCCTGGTCCGGGGTCACCCCGGCGAGCGCCTCGAGCGGGGTCTCGAGGAACGGTCCGCCCGACGCGGTGAGCAGGAGGTGGCGCACGCCGCTGCCCTCGAGGCCACGCCGGTAGCCCGCCGGCAGGCACTGGAAGATGGCGTTGTGCTCGCTGTCGACCGGGAGCAGTTCGGCGTTCCCGGTCGTGACGGCGTCCATGAACAGCCGCCCTGACATCACCAGGGCCTCCTTGTTGGCGAGCAGGACACGCCGACCGGCGCGCGCCGCGGCCAGGGTGGGCAGCAGGCCGGCCGCGCCGACGATCGCGGCGACGACGGTCTCCGCGCCGTCGAGGGTCGCGGCCGCCACCAGGCCATCGACCCCGGCCACGACCTCGGTCGGGCAGCCTGCCGCACCGAGTCTGTCGGCCAGCGCGACCGCGGCGTCGACATCGGCCATGGCCGCCAGGCGCGGTCGCCATCGCACGCACAGCGCGGCCATGCCGTCCACGTCGCGGTGCGCGGTCAGCGCCTCGACCCGGTAGCGGTCGGGATGCCGCGCCAGCACGTCGAGCGTGCTGGTGCCGATCGAGCCGGTCGCGCCGAGCAGGCAGACACCGGTCATGGCGCCTCCCCGAGCAGCCACAGGCCGGCGAGGAACAGCGGTGCCGCCGCAGTCAGGCTGTCGATGCGGTCGAGTACGCCACCGTGCCCCGGCAGCAGGCCGCCGCTGTCCTTGACCGACCGGTAGCGCTTGAGCAGGCTCTCGAACAGGTCGCCGAGCACCGACACCGCCACGGTCAGCACGCCGAGCAGCGCGAAGCCGGCCAGCGCCGCGTCGCGGTAGCCGAACCCGGCCCCCGCGGCCAGCGCCAGCAGCAGTCCGCCGGCGAGCGCCCCGGCGACCCCTTCCCAGCTCTTCCCCGGACTGACGTGGCGTGCCAGCTTGCGCCGTCCCCAGCGGCGTCCGGCGAAGTAGGCGGCACTGTCGGCCACCCAGACCAGCACCAGGAGGTAGAGGACGAACCACGGCCCGCTCTCCGGGCGCGTGTGGAGCAACACCAGCGCCAGCCACGCGGGCAGCAGGACCGGGAGACCGAGCAGGCGCAGCAGCAGCACCCCGGGCGCCGCGGGGCGATGGCCGGCGCTCACCTGGAACGCGACCACCCAGGCGGCGGCCGCCCCCCACGCCACGACGGCGCCCCAGACGACCGCCGGGCCGAGGGTGTCGCGCACGCCCCAGCCCAGCGCCAGCAGCAGGCCGAGCAGCAGCACGTAGGCGGCACGCGGGACGGGGGCCTGGAGTCCGGCCAGGCCGGCCCATTCCCAGGCGCCCAGCAGCAGGATGGCGCCGAGGAGCAGGGCAAGGCCGGCTGCGGGCAGGGCGAGAACCGCGGCGACCACCAGCGGGACCAGCACCAGGGCGGTCAGGACCCGCTGCCTAAGCACCCGTCAGCTGCCTGGCCTGCGCCGGGGTGCGGCCGAAGCGTCGCTGGCGACCCGCGTACCACGCCAGCGCCTCGTCGTAGGCGCGGGCGTCGAAGTCGGGCCACAGCGTGTCGGTGAAGTAGAGCTCGCTGTAGGCGAGCTGCCAGAGGAGGAAGTTGCTGATGCGCGACTCACCGCCGGTGCGAATGAACAGGTCGGGGGCGGGCAGGTCGGCCAGCGAAAGCTCCCCCGCGAAGCGCCCCTCGTCGAGATCGGCGGGGTCGAGCCGGCCTTCGGCCGCAGCGCGGGCGATGCGGCGTGCCGCCTCGACGATGTCCCAGCGCCCCCCGTAATTGGCGGCGATGCACAGCTGCAGGCCGGTGTTGGCGCGGGTCTGCGCCTCGGCCGCGGCGATCCGCTCCTGCAGCTTCGGCGACAGCGCCTCGCGCCCGCCGATCACGCGCAGGCGTACCCCGTTCTCGCTCAGGCGCCGCAGCTCGCGACGCAGCGAGACGAGGAACAGGTCCATCAGCACGCTGACCTCGCTCTGCGGACGCTGCCAGTTCTCGCTGCTGAAGGCGAACAGTGTCAGCGCCTCGATGCCGAGGTTGGCGCTGGCCTCGACCACGGCACGCACCGAGCCGACACCGGCCTTGTGGCCGAAGGTCCGTGGCCGCCCGCGTGCCTCGGCCCAACGGCCGTTGCCGTCCATGACGATGGCGACGTGGCGCGGCCGCCTCGCTGGACCTGTGTCGGGAGTGGTGCTGGCGTCGGCCATGGCCTCAGATCGAGAGCAGGTCCTGCTCCTTCTCGGCCAGCATGGCGTCGACCCCGGCGACGTGCTGGTCGGTGACCTTCTGGATCTCGGCCTCGGCGCGCCGCTCCTCATCCTCGGAGATCGCCTTCTCCTTGAGCAGCTCCTTGAGGGTGTGCAGCGCGTCGCGGCGGATGTTGCGGATCGCGACCCGCCCGCTCTCCGCCTCGTGGCGCACGATGCGGATCAGGTCTTTGCGCCGCTCCTCGGTCAGCGCCGGCAGAGGCACGCGGATGACCGAGCCCGAGGTCGCCGGGTTGAGCCCGAGGTCGGAGGTCATGATCGCCTTCTCGACCTTGGCCACCATCGGCTTCTCCCATGGCGTGACGGTCAGCGTGCGCGCGTCCTCGACGCCGATGTTGGCCACCTGGTTCAGGGGCACCTCGTTGCCGTAGTACTCGACGGTGATGTGGTCGAGCAGGCTGGTGTGGGCGCGCCCGGTGCGGATCTTGGCGAACTCGTGCTTGAGCGCATCGAGGCTCTTGTCCATGCGCGTCATGGCGTCTTTGCGGACGTCGTCGATCATGCTTGTCCCCCTTCGTTTACCAGCGTGCCAACCGCCTCCCCGCGCACCGCGGCCTGGAGCGCGCCCGGACGGTTGACGTTCATCACCCGCAGTGGCAGTCGGTGGTCGCGGCACAGCACCACCGCCGTGGTGTCCATCACGGCCAGCCCGCGCGAGATCACCTCGTCGTAGGTCAGTTCAGGGTAGAACTCCGCATCGGGATGCCGGACCGGATCGGCGGCGTAGACACCGTCGACCTTGGTCGCCTTGATCAGCACGTCGGCACCGATCTCGATGGCACGCAGGCTGGCCGCCGAGTCGGTGGTGAAGAGCGGGTTGCCGGTGCCGGCGGCGAAGATCACCACCCGCCCCGCGGCCAGGTGCGCCACGGCGCGGCGGTGGTCGAACGGCTCGGCGAGGGTGCCGACCGGGAACGCGGAGAGCACGCGCGCCGCGCAGCCGACCCCGGCCAGGGCGGACTGCAGGGCGAGGGCGTTGATCACCGTGGCCAGCATGCCCATCTGGTCGCCGGTCACCCGGTCGAGGCCGGAGTCGACCAGCGCGGCGCCGCGAAAGATGTTGCCGCCGCCGATCACCAGGCCGACCTCGACGCCGTCACGGGCCAGCCCGGCGACCTCGCCGGCGACTCGGGCGAGCACGGCCGGGTCGATCCCGCCGTCACCGCCACCGGCGAGCGCCTCGCCGCTGAGCTTCAGCAGGATGCGCCGGTAGCGGTCGGCCATGTCCGCGTGCTCCCGTGCGACTCAGCCGCCCTGCACCTGGGCCATCACCTCGGCGGCGAAGTTCTCCTGCTTCTTCTCGATCCCCTCGCCCACCTCGAAGCGCACGAAGCGCGACACGCTGGCACCGGCCCCCTTGAGCAGGTTGCCGACCGTCTGGTCGGGATTCTTGACGAAGGGCTGGCCTAGAAGGGTCACCTCGCCGAGGAACTTGCGCACCCGGCCTTCGACCATCTTCTCGACGATGTTGGCCGGCTTGCCGCTCTCGGCGGCCTGGGCGGTGTAGATCTCGCGCTCCTTGGCCACCAGCTCGGCGGGCACGTCGGTCTCGGCGACGCACACCGGGCGGCTGGCGGCGACGTGCATCGCCACGTCCTTGCCCAGCGCCTCGTCGCCGCTGTGGGCGACCACCACGCCGATGCGCGTGCCGTGCAGGTAGCTGGCCAGCGCGCCGTCGCCGGCATCGAGCACCACGAAGCGACGCACGTTGATGTTCTCGCCGATCTTGGCCACCAGCGCCTGGCGCACGCTGTCGACACTGCCCTCGCCCCCGGCGAGCGGCGCGGCGAGCAGCGCATCGAGGTCGGCCGGGGCCTGCTCGAGCGCAGTGCGTGCGACCGCGGCGGCGAAGCTACGGAAGTCGTCGCCCTTGGAGACGAAATCGGTCTCGCTGTTGACCTCGACCATCGCCACACGGCGGCCGTCGGCGGCCTCGGCGATCTCGATGCTGCCCTCGGCGGCCACCTTCCCGGCACG
>JBFIFF010000058.1:0-8785 GCA_041602955.1 Gammaproteobacteria bacterium
CGGGCGTGTGGCGGACGGGCATCGTGCGCTGGTGATCTACAACGAGGGCGAGCAGTTCTCGGCCGGCGCCAACCTCGGCCTGGCGATGTTCGCCGCCAATGTCGCCGCCTGGGATCAGATCGAGGCGCTGGTCAGGGAGGGCCAGGAGACCTACCTGGCGCTGAAGCGGGCGCCGTTCCCGGTGGTCGCTGCGCCGTCGGGCCTCGCGCTCGGTGGCGCCTGCGAGCTGCTGCTGCACTGCGATGCCGTGCAGGCCCACGCGGAGAGCTACGTCGGCCTGGTCGAGGTCGGCGTCGGCGTGATCCCCGCCTGGGGCGGCTGCAAGGAGCTGCTGCTGCGCCACCAGGACGCCGCGCGCCGCGCCGGCGGGCCGATGCCGCCGGTCGCGCAGGCGTTCGAGACCATCAGCCTGGCCCGCGTCGCCACCTCGGCCGCCGAGGCACGCGAGCTGGGCTTCGTTGCCGCCGACGACGGCATCACCATGAACCGCGACCGCCTGCTGGCCGACGCCAAGGCGCGCGCGCTGGAACTGGTCGACGGCTACCTCCCCCCCGAGCCCGCCACGCTGACGCTGCCCGGCCCGAGCGGCAAGGCGGCGCTCGACATGGCCGTGCACGGCTTCCGCCTGCAGGGCAAGGCGACCGACCACGACGTGGTGGTCGGTGACGTCCTCGCCGGCGTGCTGAGCGGCGGGGAGACCGACGTCACCGAGACCGTGGACGAGACGACCCTGCTGGCGCTCGAACGCAACGGTTTCATGCGCCTGCTGCGCCAGGCGCCGACCCAGGCACGCATCGAGCACATGCTCGAGACCGGCAAGCCGCTGAGGAACTGATCGTGGCGACCTACCATGCCCCGCTGCGCGACATGCGCTTCGTCTACCACGAGCTGCTCGGTCTCGACGCCCTCGCCGAGCTGCCGGACTACGCCGAGGCGACGCCGGACATCGTCGACGCGGTGCTCGAAGAGGCCGGGCGCTTCTGCGCCGAGGTTCTCGCCCCGCTCAACGCCCCCGGTGACGCCCAGGGCTGTCGGCTCGAGGCCGACGGCACGGTGCGCACCCCCGACGGTCTCGTCGACGCCTACCGCGAGTTCGTCGCGGCCGGCTGGAACGCCCTGGCCATGAACCCGGAGCACGGCGGCCAGGGGCTGCCGCACGCCCTCGACCTGATGGTCCAGGAGATGATCTCCTCCTCGAACATGGCCTTCGGCATGTACCCGGGGCTCACCGAGGGGGCGGTCAACGCCCTCGAGGCCCACGGCGGCGCGGCGCTGGTCGAGACCTACGTCGGACCGCTGGTGCAGGGGCGCTGGGCCGGCACCATGTGCCTGACCGAGCCGCAGGCCGGCACCGACCTCGGCCTGCTGCGCACCCGGGCCGTGCCACGCGAGGACGGCAGCTACGCCATCGAGGGAACCAAGATCTTCATCTCGGCCGGCGATCACGACCTGACCGAGAACATCGTCCACCTCGTGCTGGCGAAACTGCCCGACGCCCCGTCCGGCAGCGGCGGCATCAGCATGTTCGTCGTGCCCAAGTTCCTGCCCGACGCGGAGGGGGGTTGCGGCGAGCGCAACACCGTCAGCGTCGGTGCGCTGGAGCACAAGATGGGCATCAACGCCTCGGCCACCTGCGTGCTGAATTTCGACGGCGCCACCGGCTGGCTGGTCGGCGAGCCGCACGCCGGCCTGCGCGCGATGTTCACGATGATGAACGCCGCGCGCATCTTCGTCGGCGTGCAGGGCCTGGGACTCGCCGAGACCGCCTACCAGAACGCCGTCGCCTACGCGCGCGAGCGCCTCCAGGGGCGTGCGCCGGGCGGTGCGGTCGCGCCGGAGAAGCCGGCCGACCCGCTGACCGCGCACGCCGACGTGCGGCGCATGCTGCTGACCATGCGCAGCTGGGTCGAGGGTGGGCGCGCGCTGGTGGGCTGGGTGAGCAGCGCCCTCGACACCGCCGGCCACCACCCGGAGGAGGCGACACGCGCCGAGGCCGAGGACTTCGTCGCGCTGATGACGCCGATCGTCAAGGCCCTGCTGACCGACCTGGGCAGCGAGGTGGCCAACCTCGGCGTGCAGGTGTACGGCGGGCACGGCTACATCCGCGAACACGGCATGGAGCAGCTGGTGCGCGACGCGCGCATCACCCAGATCTACGAGGGGACCAACGGCATCCAGGCGCTGGACCTGGTCGGGCGCAAGCTGCCGACCCGCTTCGGTCGCCTGCTGCGCACCTTCTTCCATCCGGTGCAAGCCTACGTCGAGGCGCATGCGGGAGACGTCGCCATGACCCCCTACGTCGCGCCGCTGGCCAAGGCGCTCGGCCGCCTGCAGCGGGCGACGCTGTGGATCGCCGCGCACGGCATGGCCGATCCCGACGAGGCGGCGGGTGCGGCGAACGACTACCTGCGCCTGTTCGGGCTGGTGGCGCTGGCCTACCTGTGGGCTCGCGCCGCCGAGGTCGCTCTGGCCCGGGTCGACGGCGAAGAGGGGGCTTTCTACCGCGCCAAGCTCGACACGGCGCGTTTCTTCATGGAGCGACTCTTGCCCCAGGCCGGGGCACTGCTGGCCGCCATCGCCAGTGGCAGCGGCACCATGATGCGTTTCGACGACAACCAGTTCTGAAACGCCCGGTGCCGTCGGCCGCGTCCTGCCGGCCGAGGGGCTCCGTGGCTAAAATGGGCCGGTTTCCGGCAATGAGGTGAGCGGATGGAACGCGAGTCGATGGAGTTCGACGTGGTCGTGGTCGGCGGTGGACCGGCGGGGCTTTCGGCGGCGTGCCGGCTCATGCAGCTCGCCACGGAGGCGGAGCACGAACTCTCGGTGGTGGTGCTCGAGAAGGGCTCCGAGATCGGCGCCCACATCCTCTCCGGCGCGGTGATCGAGCCGCGCGCCCTCGACGAGCTGTTCCCTGACTGGGAGGCGCGCGGTGCCCCGCTGCCGACCCCGGTCACCGACGACGAGGTCTACTTCCTGCGCTCGGCGGACAAGGCGATCCGGGTGCCCAGCGCCTTCGTCCCTAAACCGATGCACAACGACGGCAACTACGTGGTCAGCCTGGGCAACCTCTGCCGCTGGCTCGGCGAGCAGGCCGAGGCGCTGGGCGTCGAGATCTTCCCCGGCTTCCCGGCCGCCGAAGTGATCTACAACGACGACGGCAGCGTCGCCGGCGTGGTCACCGGCGACATGGGGGTGGGCGCGGACGGGCAGCCCAAGGAGGGCTTCGAGCCCGGCATGGAGCTGCGTGCCAAGTACACGCTCTTCGCCGAGGGGTGCCGCGGTCACCTCGGCAAACAGCTGGTCGGCAAGTTCGGCCTCGATGCCGACGCCGACGCGCAGCACTACGGTATCGGGCTCAAGGAGCTGTGGGAGATCGACCCGGCGCAGCATCGCCCCGGGCTGGTCATCCACGGGGCCGGCTGGCCGCTGACCGAATCGGGCAGTTCGGGGGGCTTCTTCCTCTACCACCTCGAGGATCGCCAGGCGGTGGTCGGGCTGATCGTCGATCTCAATTACACCAACCCGCACCTCTCCCCGTTCGACGAGTTTCAGCGCCTGAAACATCATCCGCTGCTCGCGGGCCACCTCGCGGGGGGCAAGCGGGTGAGCTACGGGGCGCGTGCGATCACCAAGGGCGGGCTGAACGCCCTGCCGAAGATGACCCTTCCGGGCGCGCTGCTGCTCGGTTGCGACGCAGGCACGCTGAACTTCAGCAAGATCAAGGGCACGCACACGGCGATGAAGTCGGGCCTGGTCGCCGCCGAAACGGTGTTCGCCGCACTCGCGCAAGGCGATGGGGGTGGGAGCGAGCTGACCGCGTTCGGCGACGCCTTCCGCGCGAGCTGGGCGTGGGACGAGCTGCACCGCAGCCGCAACTTCGGCCCGGCGCTGCACAAGTGGGGGCCGTACCTCGGCGGGGCGTTCAACTACGTCGAGCAGAACTGGTTCGGCGGCAAACTCCCGCTCACGCTGCACGACCACTCGATCGACCACGAGCAGCTCAAGCCGGCGACCGCGTGCCCGCGCATCGCCTACCCAAAGCCGGACGGCAAGCTGAGCTTCGACAAGCTCTCGTCGGTGTTCATCTCCAACACCAACCACGAGGAGGACCAGCCGGTGCACCTGCGCCTGGCCGATCCCGGGGTGCCGGTGCGGGTCAACCTCGCCGTTTGGGACGCCCCGGAGCAGCGCTACTGCCCGGCGGGGGTCTACGAGATCGTGCGCGAGGACGACGGCGCGGAGCCGCGGCTGCAGATCAACGCCCAGAACTGCGTGCACTGCAAGACCTGCGACATCAAGGATCCGTCGCAGAACATCACCTGGGTCACGCCGGAGGGCGGCGGCGGGCCCAACTACCCGAACATGTGAGTCGCGCCCGGGTGCCAATCCGTTGACCGGCCCGGGGGATGGCGGCATCGATCAGGAGAGTCGCCTGCTCGAAATCCTCCTCGACAACGTCGTCGAGGGGGTCATCACCATCGACGAGCGCGGCGTGGTCGAGTCGTTCAGTCGCAAGGCGGAGGAGCTGTTCGGCTACCGCGCGGCAGAGGTGATCGGGCGCAACGTCTCGCTGCTGATGCCGCCGGAGGAAGGCGCGCGCCACGACGGTTACCTCCGCCACTACCTCGAGACCGGCCAGGCCCGGATCATCGGCATCGGTCGCGAGGTCGAGGGGCAGCGGAAGGACGGCTCGCGTCTCCAGCTCTGGCTGGCGGTCACCGAGGTGCGGGTCGGAAAGCGACGGCTCTTCACCGGCCTGGTCCGCGACATCAGTGCCCTGAAACGGGCGGAAGCGGCGCTGCAGGATCGCACCAGGCGCTTGCGCGCGGTCTTCGAGACGGCCGTCGACGGGATCATCACCATCGATGACCGGGGTGGCATCGACTCGATGAACCCGGCCGCCGAGTCGATATTCGGCTATCGCGCCGACGAGGTCGTGGGGCGCAACGTCACCTGCCTGATGCCTGAGCCCTATGCCGCGCAGCACGACGGCTACCTGCGCCGCTATCTGCAGACGGGCGAGCGCAAGGTGATCGGGATCGGCCGCGTCGTCGAGGGCCTGCGGCGCGACGGCAGCACCTTTCCGCTCGAGCTCGCGGTCAGCGAGATGCAGGTGGGCGGGCGGCGCATGTTCACCGGGATCGTCCGCGACATCAGCGAGCGGGTGAAGATCGAGCGGCTGAAGAACGAGTTCGTCTCCACGGTCAGCCACGAACTGCGCACGCCGCTGACGTCGATCCGCGGCGCGCTCGGCCTGCTGCTCGGCGGCGCCGTCGGGGAGGTCCCCCCCAAGGCACGGCAGATGCTGGCCCTCGCGGAGCGCAACTGCGAGCGCCTGACGTTGCTGATCAACGACATCCTCGACCTCGAGAAGATCGAGTCGGGACGGATGGCATTCCGCTTCGGTAGTGTCGATCTCGGCGAACTGGTGACGCAGGCGTGCGAGGCGCACCAGGGCTTCGCCGACCGCCACGGCATCGCGCTGCGCGTCGACATCGGCAGCAACGATCGCCGTGTGTCGGGCGACCCCGACCGCCTGCAGCAGGTTCTCGCCAACCTGCTGTCGAATGCGACCAAGTTCTCACCGGACGGCGGTGTGGTCGAGGTCGTCCTGGCGCGGCGCGACGACGCGCTGCGCATCAGTGTCCGCGACCACGGGGAGGGGGTGCCCGAGGCGTTTCGCGAGCGGATCTTCGGGCGCTTCGCCCAGGCCGACAGCTCGGATACGCGCGGCAAGGGGGGAACCGGCCTCGGCCTGAACATCTCCCGGGCGATCGTCGAGCGACACGGGGGCCGTATCGGTTTCGACAGCGTCGAGGGGCAGGGGGCGACCTTCTACTTCGAATTGCCCGTAATCGTCGACGACCCTCCGGCGGACGCGCGCCGTGGGGAGGCGTGCTCGGTCCTGGTCTGCGAGGACGACCCGGACGCGGCGTCCGTGCTCGCGGAAACGCTGCGGCGGCATGGCTACGCGGTCACGCTGGCCCATTCCGCCGCGGAGGCGAGGCACCGCCTGGCCGCGGGCGGTCACGACCTGCTGCTCCTCGACCTGCTGCTCCCCGACGAGGACGGGCTGGCGCTGGTCCGGGAGCTGCGCGGCGCCGAGGCGACCCGCGACCTGCCGATCGTCGTCCTCTCGGGGCAAGCGGACGAGGCGCGCGAGGCCACCCGGAACCAGGCCCTGGCGATAGTCGACTGGTTACAGAAGCCGGTCGACAGCGCGAGGCTCGACGCCGCCGTGCGCCGCGCCACGGTCACGGCCACGCGCCCGCGCATCCTCCACGTCGAGGACGACCCGGACGTGCGGCGCGTCGTGCACGGCGTCCTCTGCGGGCTGGCCGAGATCGACGGCGCGACCGACCTCGCCGAGGCGCGTCGGGCGCTCGGATCGACGCGCTATGACCTGGTGCTCCTCGACCTCGCACTGCCCGATGGCGACGGCGCCGAGTTGGTGCCGAGCCTTGCAGGGCATGGCCCGGTCGTGGTCTTCTCTGCTGATCCTGGTGAATCGGCCTCCGGTGGCTGTTTCACCGAGGTTCTAGTCAAGTCCACGACCAGCAACAGCGACCTGCTCAGCGCCGTCGACCGCTGGTTGCGACCAGGGAGGGCGACTTAGTGAGTGAATCGCTCCGCATACTCTATGCCGAGGACGAGGACGACATCCGCGAAGTGACGCAGCTCGCCCTCGGAGCGGTTGGCGGACACGACGTCGTTGCCTGCCGCAGCGGGGCCGAGGCGCTGGCTGCGGCCGCCAACGCTCCCCCCGACCTGGTGCTGCTGGACGTGATGATGCCCGACATGGACGGGCCGACGACGCTCCTCCGCCTGCGCGAGCTGTCCGCGCTCGCCGGGGTCCCCGTCGTCTTCATCACCGCCAAGGTCCAGCCACACGAGATCGCCCAGCTGCGCGAACTCGGCGCGCTTGACGTCATCGTCAAGCCCTTCGACCCGATGACGCTCGCGGATCGCCTGGTGGCGCTCTGGAAGGGGCACCAGGGTGCCTGACCGCGAGGCGGCGCTGGCGCGCATGCGGCAGGTGCGGGAGGCCTACTGCGAGGGGCTGCCGGCGCGGCTGGCGGCGATCGAGGCGGTCTGGGCGGAGGCCTGGCGGCAGGATCCACCGCATGCGGCCCGTCTCGACGAGGTCCACCGTCTCGTCCATGGCCTGGCAGGCACGGCGGGGACGTTCGGACTCGCGCAGGTCAGTGCCGCCGCGCTGCGGCTCGAGGAACGCCTCGTCGCGGCACCCGAGGCGGACCGCAGCGCCGTGGACCGGGCGTTCGAAGAGCTGCGCGGCACCGTCGCGTCGCTCGTCACGGGTCCCGGTCGGTGACGCCGTCGCGCGGTTCTCGCCGGGCGCGGTACGGGTTCCGCGCGGAAGGCGAACCCGGATGAGGGAGCTTGGCACCGCGCTGATCGGCAGAAGCCACACCGGGGTGATGGTCTACGCGGGGATCGTCGCCCTGATCTGGGCGCTGCACGCCTTCGGGCTGTTCAGGATCACCGACGGTCTGATCCACGACCACCTCGGTGAATTGCGCCCGGAGGTGTCCGGGCCGCGGCCGCGGGTGCTCTGGCTGCGCGCCGATCTCGACAGTCCGACGACCGACTGGTCCCAGCTGGCCGACGACCTGCTGCTGCGGGGCGCGGCGTTGCTGGTCTTCCCGCGCCCACCGCATGGCGCGTTGCCCCCGGACGGGCGCATCGTCGTCGGGCGGCTGCTCGATCCCGACCCCGACGACCCCGTGCTCCACCACCCGCGTGGGGCCGTCGCGACAGCGCCCGGGAGCGCGTCGCCACCGGCGGTGCTCGGCATGCACCGCGAACAGTGGAGTCGCCATTCGACCCCGGACGGCGTACACCCCGCGCTCGAGGTCGCGGCGGCGAGGATTCTCGGCGTGGCCGAGCCGGGCACCGATCGCTATCGCGTCGATTTCGCGAGCGGGCCGGTGCCCAGCATCGAACTGCGCCAGGTCGAGGCCGGGGCGATCCCGGCGACCATGCTGATCGGCCACGTCCTGGTGTTCGGCCCCGGGATCGAGGAGGCCGCCCTGCACACGCCCCTGCGCAACACGCCCATCGCCCCGGCCCACTACCACGCCCTCGCCCTGCGCACGCTGCTCGACGAACGCCTGCTGGTCGTGGTCGGCCCCTGGCGCAGCCTGGTGGCGGTCGCGCTGGCGGTTCTGGTCTCGCTGCTCGCAATCCAGCGGCTTGGCCGACGCCACCCGCGCGCGATGCTCGGTCTGCTCGTGGTGCTGGTCGCGCTGGTGACATGGCTGTTCCAGCAATTCGCCGCACAACTCCTGCCGGCGAGTGCACTGCTCCTCGGCAGCGTGCTCGCCTACGCCGAGGCCATGCGCCTGCGCGGCAGCTACCGCGACGCACGTGTGCGTGCCCTGGCCAATGCCGCGGCCGCGCGGTGGTCGGGGAGCCGGGTGCCGGAGGGATTCGACGAAAGCCAGCAGCACTGGGAGCACGTCGCCGACATGGTCGGGGAACTCGTCTCCTGTCGGCGGCAGCTGTTCCTCGCGGTCGACCGGGACAAGCAACGCGTCCAGGAGATCGTCGCGCGCGGCTGCGACTTCTCGGAGGTCAGCGAGCGGCGTCGTGACTACCGCCGTAAACCTTACAGCGATGCCATCGAGCGGCAGGGGCCGCTGGAGCTGATCAAGCCCTTCGTGTCACCCGACGGCAAGCCAGAAACCCAGTTCATGCTATCGCTCGAGCACCAGGGAATCCTCCAGGGCTTCTGGTTCCTCTCCGTGTCGCCCCCGGACCCGGA
>JBFIFF010000059.1:0-8757 GCA_041602955.1 Gammaproteobacteria bacterium
CCGAGCACCAGGCCGATGATGATGTAGGCGATCGAGGGCGGGATCAGGATGCCGGTGCAGGCGCCGGACGCCACCAGCGCGCAGGCGTAGGGGCGCGGGTAACCCGACTCCACCAGGCGGTTGATGGTCATACGACCGACCGCGGCCGCCCCGGCGGCGTCCGAGCCGGAGATCGCCGAGAACATCCCGCAGACCAGCACCGTGGCCGAACCGAAGCCGCCCTTGGCCCAGCAGGTCAGGGCCTCGGCGACGTTCAGGAATTTGCGGCTCAGCCCGGTACGGACGAGGACGTCACCGGTGAGGATGAACAGCGGGACGGCGGTGAGCGCGAACGCATCGATGCCGTCGAACAGCGATTCGCCGAGCAGCGAGAGCGGCAGGACCTCGCTCCACATCAGCATGGCGATCGAGGTGGCCCCGATGGCCGCCCAGACCGGGACCCCGAGCGCGCACATGACCACGAAGATCAGGACCGGGCCGTAGAAGCTCCAACCCAGTTCGACGGTCTGCTCCTGGAGAATTTGCCAGTTCATCGTGTGCCCTCAGTCGAACATCTTCTTGCCCGCGTAGAGGGCACGGCCGGATAGGAAGTCGCGGAAATCCCGGCGCAGGGACTGCACCAGCCTGAGCATCAGCAGGCCGAACCCCACCGGCACGGCCATCAGGAACCAGACCATCGGCAGGCGCAGGCCGTGGCTGACGGATTGGTACTTCCAGGAGACCCCGACGATGTCGAGCGACCAGTAGAAGGCGAAGACGGCGACCACCATCATCACCAGGTCGCCGAAGATGTAGAGCAGCGACTGGAGGCGCGGGCGGACGTAGTGGAGGAGGACGTCGATGCGGATGTGCGCCCGATCCCTGACCGCGGCGGCGGCACCGATCCACGCCAGGTAGATGAACGAGTACCTGACGATCTCCTCGCCCCAGATCGACGAGTAGGCGAACAGCTCGCGCCGCACCACCTCGATCGCCATGGTGACGACCAGCATCGTGTAGAACACCAGAAGCGCCCAGCGCTCGATGTTCTTCTCGACGAGTTTTAGCTGCTCTAGAACCACGACAGCCCTCCAGTCAGACGAGGCCCGATCGGCCCAGTCCGGCGCTCAGCCGGCTGGACACACAGCGCCGGAACGGCGCGGCGTCGCGGCAGCTGCCGCGACGCCGCCCGGCCGACGGTCAGGCGTCGTGGACGTAGAAGCGGCTCTGCGTGTTGGCGCCTTCCTCGAGCTTGTTGAAGACGTCCATCGAGCCGGCGAGCTCCAGCTTGAACTCGTCCCACTCGCTGCGCTGGTAGCCGCCCGCGGCCTTCCACGCGTCGAGCTGGGCATCGGTAAGGGTGTGGAACTGGACGCCCGACTTCCTGAGCTCGGCCATGGCGTAGTTGCGCGCCGCCGGTACCTTGGCGAGGTTTTGCAGCATGGTGATCTCGGAGGCGAAGTCGATCCCCTCCTGGACGTCCTTGGGCAGGCCCTTGAACCAGTCGATGTTGCACGAGTAGACCTGGCTGTCCGGAACCGCCTGCGTGAAGGTCACGTGACTCAGGATGTCCTTGAAACCGAAGACGTAGAGCGCGCCCACGGAGGGGTCCAGCGCATCGGCGACGCCCTGCTTGATCGCGGACGGGGTCTCGCCCCAGGCGACCGGCGTCGGGTTCGCACCGACCATCCGGTAGTACTGCTGGAGCATCTTGGAACCCGGGACGCGGAACTTGACGCCCTTGAGGTCGCCCGGGCTGTAGACGGCACCCGCCCCACCCTTGCGGATGGCCACCACGCGCGGGTCGATGACGACGTAGAACAAGGTCTTGAAGCCCTTGGCCTCGACCTTGGGGTGCACCTCGTCGATCCACTCCTTGGAGGTGACCAGGTTGACGAAGCGCTGGTTCGAGCCGCAGAAGTAGGGCAGGTTGATCAGGTCGACCGCCGGCGCGAACGGGGCGAAGTTGGACAGCGAGTGCTGCGCCGCCTGGATCGTTCCCCCCTGCACCTTCTGTGCTAGGGCGCCACCGGCGCCGAGCTGCCCGCCCGGAGCGAGCTTCACGTAGACCTTGCCGTTGGTGGCGTTCTGGATGTTCTCCTTGAAGTCCAGCTGCATGATCGGGTAGCTGCGCGACGCGCCGAGGATGTACGCGGTGGCGATGACCATCGTGTGCTCGGCGGCCTCCTCGCGCTCTTTCTCCTCCTTGGCGGTCTGGGCCACGGCCTCGTCCGACCACAGGGTGCCCGCGGCACCGGCGACCACCGCGGCGGTAAAGGCGCCCGCACCCGTCAGGCGGAGAAAGTTCCTCCGCTCCGCCGACTCGAGTTCCGTGAGATTCGAAGCCTTGTTGAACGTCTTCATTGTTGGGGGTTCTCCTTTGGTTCGCCGCCCTTGGAGCCTCCCGCGGAGGCCTTCCCCGCACGCTCCAGGTAGAGGGTGGCAATGACGAAAGCGATGCAGGCGGCGAACAGCGTGAGCATCTCCGTGAGGTCGGAGAGAAAGACGCCCATGCCGAAGGCACCTGCGACAACGTTGGCGAAATACACCGCGAAAATGAGGCAAGGCACTAATATAATTATGCTTTTATTGCTCATCGAGGCGCCTTCCGGTCCGAGGACTGAGATAAATGTAAACGTGTTCATGGAATAATGCAAGCGTTTACACCAAAAATCTGGTACCGTATTCGACGTACGTCAACGCAGAGCGTCCCGCATGCCATCATGAGCAGGAACTCAGCCCCCACGCTGCATGACGTCGCCCGCCGGGCCGGGGTCTCGACCGCCACGGTCTCGCGCTGTCTGAACACGCCGCAGCTCGTGGCCGAATCGACACGGGAGGCGGTGCTCCGTGCCGTCGACGAGCTCGGTTACACCCCGCACTTCGGCGGCCGCGCCCTCGCCTCCAACCGCTCGAACACCATCGGGGCGGTGATCCCGACCATGGAGAACGCGATCTTTGCGCGCGGGCTGCAGGCGTTCCAGGAGACCCTGGCCGACGCGGGCGTCACCCTGCTGGTCGCCAGTTCGAGTTACGACGCGGTCCGGGAGTTCGAGCAGATCCGTGCCCTCGTCGGCCGGGGCGTGGACGGCCTCCTGCTGATCGGCTCGGCGCGGCCCGCGGCGACCTACGCCTTCCTCGACCGCCGCCGGATCCCCTACGTCATGGCGTGGAATCACCGCCCGAACCAGGGCGGCTGCCATGTCGGCTTCGACAACCGGCAGGCCGCGATCGAGATGACGCGCAAGGTCATCGCACTCGGCCATCGCCGCATCGCGATGATCGCGGGCATCACCCGCGACAACGATCGAGCGCTCGACCGCGTCGACGGTGTCCGCGATGCGGTGATCCAGGCGGGGCTTGCGGTGGACGATCTGCAGATCGTCGAGGCGCGCTACTCGCTCAACAGCGGTGGCGAGGCGTGCGCCGCCCTGCTGGAGCGGGGTCCGCGGCCGACGGCGATCATCTGCGGCAACGACGTCCTCGCCGTGGGCGCCATCATGATGGCCAAGAGCCTCGGCCTGAACCTGCCGGAGGCGCTCTCCATCACCGGCATGGACGACATCGAGCTGGCCAGGATCGTGACGCCGAGCCTGACCACGATCCACGTCCCGCACCGCCGCATGGGCAGCACCGCGGCGCGGGCCCTGCTCGCGATCAGGGACGGCGTGACCGACTGCCCGGGAGCCCTGATCGATACCCATCTGGTGATGCGCGACTCGCTGGCGCCGCCTCCGGGAGCGGACGCCTGATGTCCGCAACCCGGCTCGCGCTGGACGAGGCACACGACCTGGTGGTCGCGTGCCTGGTGGCCCACGCGACCCAAGCCGGAAGTGCCCGTTCCGTCGCCGAGGCCCTCGTCGCCGCCGAGGTGGACGGCCAGTCCGGCCATGGCCTCTCGCGGGTTCCGCACTACGCGGCACAATCCGCCAGCGGCAAGGTCGACGGGCACGCCGTGCCCCGGGCCGAGGCCGTGGGTCCTGCCGCATGGCGTATCGACGCCCGCAACGGGTTCGCCTTCCCCGCGCTCGACCTCGCGATCGCCAGGCTGGTCGACACGGTCCCGGATGCGGCGATCGGCATCGCGACGGTCTCCCATTCCCACCACGCGGGCCAGGCCGGTTACCACGTCGAGCGGCTGGCACGCCGCGGCCTGATCGGCCTGATGTTCTCCAACACGCCCAAGGCCATTGCCCCCTGGGGTGGCACCACGCCCCTCTTCGGCACCAACCCCATCGCCTTCGCCGCGCCACGGCGCACCGCCCTTCCGCTGGTGATCGACACCAGCCTGTCGCGCGTTGCGCGCGGCAAGATCATGCTCGCGGCACGCCGGGGCGAACAGCTCCCCGGGGAGTGGGCCCTGGACGCCACGGGTCGCCCGACGACCGATCCGGACGCGGCGCTCGCCGGCTCGATGCTGCCGCTGGGCGGGGCCAAGGGTGCGGCACTGGTCCTGATGGTCGAGGTCCTGGCCGCGGCGCTCGCCGGCGCCCGGTTCGGCTTCGAGGCCTCCTCGTTCTTCACCGCCGACGGTTCCCCGCCGGGCGTGGGCCAGACTTTGATCGCGATCGACCCGGGCCCCCTTGCCGCGGGCGCCTTCCCGGAGCGTCTCGAGACGCTGCTCGAGGCGATCCTGGCGCAGCCCGGCACCCGCCTGCCCGGTGCGGACAAGGCCCTGCGCCGGCAGCGGGCCAGCGAGGAGGGAATCACGTGTTCCGCCGAGCTGCATGCCGAGCTGACGGCCCTGGCGCAGGGCGGCAGCCGGGCTGGGTAGCCGCCGCGCAACACGGACCCCCGCCCCGACTCCACCCGGGCCTTGGCCATGCGGCGAGCGGTTCGGCTAGGCTGTGAACCTGCCGTTGCCAATTTGCGGAGGAGATCCATGCGCATCGCCATCATGGCCGCCGGCGGGGTCGGTGGCTTTCTCGCCGCCCACCTGCTGCGTCAAGGTGCCGACGAGGTCGCGCTGATCGCGCGCGGCGCCCATCTCGCGGCGCTGCGCGCCGAGGGCCTGACGCTGGCCACCGAGGCCGGCAGGTTCACGGTCCCGGTCCCCACCGTCACCGACGACCCGGCCTCCATCGGCCCGGTCGACGCCGTGCTCTTCGCGGTCAAGCTCGCCGACACCGAGGCCGCCGCGGCGGCATGCCGCCCGCTGCTCGGCGCGGACACCGCCGTGGTGCCGTTCCAGAATGGCGTGGAGTCGCGCGAACGGGTGCGCGCGGTGCTCGGCGCGGGGCACGCCTGCGCCGGCTGCTGCTACGTCTCGGTCGCGATCGACGGGCCCGGTGTGATCCGCCAGGCGGGGGCCTTCAGCCGCTTCCTGTTCGCCGAGGCCGACGGCGCGCAGTCGCCGCGCTTGGAGGCGCTCCGGGCGACGCTGGTCGCGGCCGGGATCGAGGCGCCGGCACCCGACGACATCGACGTCGAACTGTGGACCAAGTTCAGCTTCCTGGTCGCGCTGAGCGGGCTGACCGCCGCCGGACGCACCACCATCGGCGCGGTGCGCGACGATCCCGCGATGCTGACTGTCTACCGCAGGGCGATGGAGGAAGCTGTCGCGGTGGCCCGGGCGCGCGGCATCGTCCTACCCGAGGACGTGGTCGAGCGGCACCTCGCCTTCACCGCGTCGCTGCCACCGGGCATGCGCGCCTCACAGGCGATCGATCTCGAGCGCGGCAACCCACTGGAGGTCGACTGGCTCTCTGGCGCGGTGGCTCGGCTCGGCGCGGAGGCCGGGGTCGACACGCCGGTCAACGCGGCCCTGCACGCGGTGCTCAGGCCGTTCGCCGCCGGCGCACGCGGGCGTGTCTGAGGTGTGGAAAACGCCCCGGGCGGTTCGTTCGCGCCCTGGCGCTACGGCTCAGCGCGCCGGTTGCGGACGACCGCGGCCGCGCCCCTGACCGCGACCGGGAGCGGGTCCGCCACGCCGCGGTGACGGCCCACCCGCGGCACCACGCGGACGGTGCTGGCCCTGCCTGCCCTGCGCGGGGCGTCCGCCGCGCCCACGGCCACCGCTGCCGTTGGGAATCGGCTCGGGGCGGATCGACGGGTCGGGCGCGAAACCGTCGACGACCCGCTGCGGCAGGCTGCGCTTGAGCAGCCGCTCGATGCCGGCGAGCAGGGCGCGCTCGTCGACGCAGACCAGCGAGACCGCCTCCCCGTCGCGCCCGGCGCGGCCGGTGCGGCCGATGCGGTGCACGTAGTCCTCGGCGACGTGCGGCAACTCGAAGTTGACCACGTGCGGCAGCTGGTCGATGTCGAGACCGCGTGCGGCGATGTCGGTCGCCACCAGCACCTTGACCCGGTTCTGCTTGAAGTCGGCCAGCGCCTTGGTGCGCGCCCCCTGGCTCTTGTTGCCGTGGATCGCCGCGGCGCTGAGGCCGTCGCGCTCGAGTTGCTCGGCGAGGCGGTTGGCGCCGTGCTTGGTGCGCGTGAAAACCAGCACCTGACGCCAGTCCCCGGCGCGGATCAGGTGCGCGAGCAACTCGCGCTTGCGCTCGCGATCGACCGGGTGGACCACCTGCGCGATCGACTCGGCGGTGGTGTTGCGCCGCGCCACCTCGATTTCGACCGGGCTGTCGAGCAGGCGGTCGGCGAGCTGCCGGATGGCGTCGGAGTACGTGGCCGAGAAGAGCAGGTTCTGGCGCTTCGACGGGAGCAGCGCGAGCACCTTGCGGATGTCGTGGATGAAGCCCATGTCGAGCATGCGGTCGGCCTCGTCGAGGACCAGGATCTCGACCCGCGACAGGTCGAGGGTGCCCTGCCCGGCGTGGTCGAGCAGACGCCCCGGCGTCGCGACCAGGACGTCGATGCCGCGCTTGAGCTGCATCACCTGCGGCTGGAAGCCGACCCCGCCGAAGATCACGCCGTGACGCAACGGCAGGTGGGCACCGTAGGTCGCGACGCTTTCACCGACCTGGGCGGCCAGTTCGCGCGTGGGGGTCAGGACCAGTGCGCGCACCGGACGCCCCCCACCCGCCGGGCGCTGCGCCCGCAGGCGGTGCAGCATCGGCAGCACGAAACCGGCCGTCTTGCCCGTACCGGTCTGGGCGCCGGCGAGGACGTCTCGGCCGGCGAGAATCAGCGGGATCGCCCTGGACTGGATCGGGGTCGGGGTGGTGTAACCGTGGTCGGTGACGGCACGCACCAGTTCGGCCGTGAGGCCGAGGGAATCAAACGACATCTGTATCTCCGGAGCGGGCCCACCCGGCAGGGCCGGGACGGTCTAGGCGGGATTCGCTGTGGCTTGCGCGGCGCCAGGAGCGGCGCGGCGACGGGACGGGTGGCGACCGATGCTCACCCGGCAGGTGGCTGATTGTACCTGTGGATTTGGCGGCGCACAAACATCCCGGCGAACTTCCTCGTGATCACGACCGGGGCGACGTTCAAACGCTGCGCGTTGGTCGAACCTGACTAGCCCCTCACCCCTCGACCTCCAGCCAAAAAGAAGGCCCGCGCAGCGGGCCCTCTTGTTGGCTGGGGGACTAGGATTCGAACCTAGATTGACGGAGTCAGAGTCCGCTGTCCTGCCGTTAGACGATCCCCCAGGAGAGGGCGATCAGCGCTTCGAGAACTGGGTCGCGCGGCGGGCCTTGTGCAGGCCGACTTTCTTGCGCTCCACCTCGCGGGCATCGCGGGTCACGAAGCCGGCCTTGCGCAGCGGCTGACGCAGGGTCTCGTCGTACTCCATCAGGGCGCGGGTGATGCCCAGGCGAATGGCGCCGGCCTGGCCGGTGGTGCCACCACCCTTGACGGAGACGTTGATGTCGAAAGTCTCGACGCGCTCGGTCAACTCCAGCGGCTGGCGCACGACCATGCGTGCGGTCTCACGGCCGAAGAATTCGTCCAGGGGCTTGCCGTTGACGAGGATGGCGCCACGCCCCGAGCGCAGGTAGACGCGCGCGGTGGAACTCTTGCGCCGGCCGGTGCCGTAATACTGTTCAGTCGCCATGTTCTGTCCTGGTCTCAGATCTCGAGGGGTTTCGGCTGCTGCGCCGCATGCTGGTGCTCGCTCCCGGCGTAGACCTTGAGCTTCTTGAACATCGCGCGGCCGAGCGGGTTCTTCGGCAGCATGCCCTTGACGGCGATCTGGATGACGCGCTCGGGGGCCTTGGCGATCAGCTTCTCGAAGCTGATCGACTTCATGTTGCCGATGTAGCCGGTGTGGTGGTGGTACATCTTGTCGGTGGTCTTGCGCCCGGTGACGCGCACCTTCTCGGCGTTGATCACGACGATGTAATCGCCGGTGTCCACGTGCGGCGTGAACTCGGGCTTGTGCTTGCCGCGCAGCCGACGGGCCACTTCGGTGGCGAGCCGACCGAGCGTCTGGCCCTCCGCGTCGACGACATACCAGTCGCGGCGCACGGTGGCGGGATTGGCGCTGAAGGTCTTCATCAGTTAGCAGCTCCGTACAGGAACGCGTCCACGAAAGGGGCGGAATCTTACAAGAGACGGCACGGCAGGACAAGCACTTGCGGCCCGTCGCGGCGGCATCACCGAAAGCACGGCGGCGCTCCCGCACCGCACCGGTCGCCTCCTGCACAGCCCCCCGCTCCTCGACACGGCCCCGGACTGATGGTTTTGCACTGCGTTAGGTCCGTCGAGATCGCGGTCCTCGATGAACATTGACCCAGAGCGCCAACGGCGCCAGTCAGGAACGGCACCGGTCTTACGATCGCATCTAATTGTTATGAAGGATAAAAAAAGGCGCGGTTGAAGAAACCGCGCCTAAAACCACCAAAGGAGGATGGAGGAGATGTGATGCTGCAATGCAGC
>JBFIFF010000060.1:0-8720 GCA_041602955.1 Gammaproteobacteria bacterium
CGTCGACCTCGAGGCGCTCAAGGCCGCGGTCGGCCCGCAGACCGCCGGCATCATGCTCACCAACCCGTCCACCCTCGGCGTATTCGAGCGCAAAATCGAGGCGATCGCCAAGGTCGTGCACGACGCCGGCGGCCTGCTCTATTACGACGGCGCCAACCTCAACGCCATCCTGTGCAAGGCACGCCCGGGCGACATGGGCTTCGACGTCGTCCACATCAACCTGCACAAGACCTTCTCGACCCCGCATGGCGGCGGCGGCCCCGGCGCCGGCCCGGTCGGCGTCAGCAAGCGGCTGCTGCCGTACCTGCCGGTGCCGCGCGTCGGCAAGGACGGCGACCGCTATCACTGGCTCGACGAGGACGACGCCCCCAAGACCATCGGCCGCCTGTCAGCCTTCGCCGGCAACGCCGGCGTGCTGCTGCGCGCCTACGTCTACGCCCGCCTGCTCGGCCGCGAGGGCATGGAGCGGGTCGCCGAGTACGCGACCTTGAACGCCAACTACCTTATGGCGAAGCTGGTCGAGGCCGGCTTCACCCCGGCCTACCCCGACCGCCGCGCGACCCACGAGTTCATCGTCACGCTGCAGAAGGAGGCCAAGGAACTCGGCGTGCGCGCGATGGACTTCGCCAAGCGGCTGCTCGACTACGAACAGCACGCGCCGACCACCTACTTCCCGCTGCTGGTGCCCGAATGCCTGCTCATCGAGCCGACCGAGAGCGAGCCCCGGGCGGTCGTCGACCACTTCGCCGAGGTGATGGCGACCATCCGCAAGGAGGCGCAGGAGACCCCCGACGTCGTCACGGGCGCACCGCACACCCGGCCGGTGCGGCGGCTCGACGAAGTGCGCGCCGCGCGTGAACTCGACGTGGCGTGGAGAGGCGACGCCGCCTGAACCCGCCCACCGGCGGTCACTCCCCGCCGGTCAGCGCCCGCAAGTTGCGGCGCACCAGCGCCTGGAAGCGCGGCGTGTGGCCGACGTCCTCGTGGATCGGATCGCCCATCTCGTCGTGCTCGATGACCTTGTCGCCGGGCACGTAGGGCAGGCTGCCCTCGAACTCGTCGACCGCCGCGCGCAGCAGGTCCTGGATCAGCTTCTCCGGCGACTGGCCCGGGAACAGCGCGGCCAGCGCGTCGAGGCGCGCCTTGGTGTGCGCGTCGAGCTCGAGCGCCAGCTGCTGGACCGGGGCCGCGGCCTGGCCCGGCTCCGCCCAGTGCCTGTACAGATCCTTGATACGCATCGCTCTGTTCTCGCTGTTGATCGGGTCTGCTCCCGGGTGGATGCGCCCTGCCCGCGCGCGGTGGCCTGTCCTTTCGAACCGGCCCTTCACTCAGCGCTCGAGGAGGTGGCGCTTCTCCGCGACCGCCTTCCACTCGTCGGCGTCCGGCAGCGGGTCGGCCCTGACGGTGATCACCGGCCACGTGGCGGCCAGTTCGCGGTTGAGCTCGATGTAGGCCACCTGGTCGCCGGTGGCGTCCTCGGCGTCGATGATGGCGTCGACCGGGCACTCGGGAACGCAGACCCCGCAGTCGATGCACTCGTCGGGATCGATGGCCAGGAAGTTGGGCCCCTCGTGGAAGCAATCGACCGGACACACCTCGACGCAGTCGGTGTAGCGGCACTTGATGCACGGTTCGGTGACGATGAAGGCCATGCCCCATGGACCCCACACCACTGGCGAATGTTCCACAGGGACGAAGCGGGCCCGGCCTCCCGGCGCAGGCCGTCGCGCTCCCGTCCCGCGATCACCGGCGCGCTCTCCAGCGTCTCACCGCCAGGTGAACGATCACCGCGTTCAGCCCGAGACAGGCCGCCAGGTAGAGCGCGAGCTCATGCGCCAGGCCGTGGATGGCCGACCAGACGAAAAGGCCGTAGCCGAGACTCCACGGCAAGGTCACGCCCACGGCGAGTTCGAGCATGGGCGGCCTGAAGTCGAGCAAATACGCGGCGGCGACCACCGCTCCGCCCCCGACGAGGTAGATAAGCGTCAGCCACGATATGCCCTGCCGGCCCATGCCCCATCGTCGGGAAATGCCGATCCCATGACAACCCGCACCGCCGGACTGAAAGGCAAGCTGCGAACAAGCGGTCATCTGTAGGCGCCTCGCCACGCCAACCGCAACTATCCTTCGCTAACAGACACGCACCACCGCCCGACGAGACCACCCGATGCAGCCCCCCTGGTCCGCCCTGCCCGACGTCCCGCTCGTGCCACCCACCGCCGCCGATCTCGACGACGCCACCCGCGACCGCCTGCGTACCGCCGGCCTCACCGCGCAGGCGGCGATCGGCGTGCTCAAGCAGGAGGGGCTCAACCTCGTCAGCGCGATCCTCCGCGACCAGGGCACCTTCTACGAGATGAACCACTACCCGGAGGACGACGTCTTCGACCCCAAGAGCGCCTGCCAGTACTACTACCACGCCCACCGCGAGGGCGAGCACGGCCACTTCCACACCTTCGTCCGGCGCAAGGCGATGCCGGAGTCGATGCGCCCGGCGCCCGGCTTCAGGCGCAGCGAGCCCCTGCCACCGTTCGCGGACGAGCTCGCCCACCTGGTCTGCGTCTCCATGGACGGCTACGGCCTGCCGCAGGGGCTCTTCGCGGTGAATCGCTGGGTCTCCGACGAGAGCTGGTACAGCGCCGAGGAGACGGTCGCGCTGCTCGACCGCTTCCGCATCGACGGAGACGACCCGCACTTCGCGGTCAACCAGTGGCTGACGCAGTTCCTGACCATGTGTCGGCCGCAGGCCGAGGTCCTGCTGCGTCACCGGGATGCGATCATCGAGGCATGGCTCGACAAACATCCGGATCGGGACGTGTTGGAAGACCGTGAGCTGGAGACGACGGGCTACCTGCCGGTCGACATGCCACGCTGGATCGCGGCGCTGCGTTGAGGGTACCGTGGGCCTGCAGCGCTCGCCGACGCCGTGGTCAGCGCCCGACCATCTCCCACGACGAGACGACCGGGACCGGCCTTCTCCGGCCCGACATCCGGTGCGGTCCAAGGCAGACGGCGATTCGCTGAACCGGGCCGGATGACACCGGGTCCAACCGTCATCCACCGCTCTTCGGAAACCCCATGCATTGCACACCCCGCGTCACCCACCTGCTCGTTGTGATCGCCCTGTTGGTCGCCTCGGGTGCACATGCCGAGCACGAAGCCGACCACCGCTACTCCATCCGTGGGTACCTGGTGGACGCGCAGGGCCAGCCGGTCGCCGGGGCGGTCGTCAGCGCGCGACTGGCCGGGCAACGGACCGCCGGGCGCACCGACGCGGAGGGTTACTACGTCCTCGACATGCACCTGCACGACGAAGACATCGGCCGCGAGATCGCGCTCCGCGCGGGCACGGCGACCGGCACCATCCGCATGCGTGCCAAGGCCGGCGACAGTCACGCCGAGCGCATCCACTGGGCCAGCTTCGTCGACGGACAGCTACGCGAGGACGACCTCGGCCGCTTCCGGCTGCCCGGGTGGGCCTGGGTGGTGATCGGCCTGACCGGGATCGTCCTGCTGTTCGTCGCGGGGGCGAAGCTGCAGAAGGCGTCGCTGCGGCGGCGCCGGGCCGCGGAGCGTGCTGTGGCTGCGCAGCGTCAGCCGCGTAAGACGAAACGGGGCAAGGGCAGCAAAAGGCGCAAGTGAAGCGCCGGTTACAGAGACGCAGAGGCTACGCGCTACCCGGCCAGCCAGTCGCGCGGTTTCAGGAAGGTGTCGTACAACGCCCCCTCCGCGCTCCCCGCCTCCGGCCTCCAGTCGTACCGCCAGCTCACCTGCGGCGGCAGCGACGCCAGGATCGACTCCGTGCGGCCGCCCGACTGCAACCCGAACAGCGTCCCCCGGTCGTAGACCAGGTTGAACTCGACGTAACGCCCACGACGGTATGTCTGGAATTCCCGCTCGCGTTCACCCCACGGCGTGCCCTTGCGCTTTACCACCAGCGCCAGGTACGCGTCGTGGTAGGCGTCACCGACGTTGCGAACCATCGCGAAGGCGCTGTCGAAGCCCCCTTCGCTCCAATCGTCGAAGAAGAGCCCCCCGACGCCGCGCGGCTCCTGGCGGTGCGGCAGGTAGAAGTAGTCGTCGCACCACGCCTTGAGTCGCGGGTAGAGGTCGTCGCCGAACGGGGCGACGGCGTCGCGCGCGGCGGTGTGCCAGGCCACGCAGTCGGCCTCGAAGCCGTAGTACGGGGTCAGGTCGAAGCCGCCACCGAACCACCAGATCGGCGCCTCCGTTTCGTGGGTCGCGACGAACAGTCGCAGGTTCATGTGCGAGGTGGGCACGTAGGGGTTGCGCGGGTGGATCACCACCGAGCAGCCCAGGGCGCGAAAGGCCCGGCCGGCGAGCTCCGGGCGGCGCGCCGAGGCGGTGGCGGGGAGCTTGTCGCCGTGGACGTGGGAGAAGAGCACCCCACCGCGCTCGATCACCTCGCCCCCCTCGAGCACCCGCGATCGGCCGCTGCCGCCCTCGGGGCGGTCCCAGCGGTCCTCGCCGAAGGTCGCGCTGCCGTCCTGCGCCTCCAGGCTGCCGCAGAGGCGGTCCTGCAGGTCGAGCAGGTAGGCCTCGACCGCGTCGATGTCCGGTGTCGTCGCCACGCGCGCTCCTCGCTGGTCCGGGTCGGGCGTCAGCATAGCCCAGCCCTGCGCGAACCGTCCCCGGGTTAGGATGTCCAATGCCCGTCACCCACCCCGGATCCGCCATGCGCCTGCCCGCCCTGCTGCTGCTCATGTCGTTAGTTACACCGCTGGCCGCGGCACCGTACGGTGGCGCGCCGTTCGCCCCGTACAAGGGCGACCCCCTGCCGTCGTTCACGCTGCCAGACCTCGACGGCACGCCGTGGTCGCTGGAGGCGGCACGCGGGCAGGTGGTGGTGGTCAACTTCTGGGCCACGTGGTGCCCGCCCTGCGTCGCCGAGATGCCGGCGCTCGACCGGCTGCAGAAGAAGTTCGCCGACCAACCGCTGAAAGTGGTCGCGGTCAACGTCGGCGAAGAACCCTACGACGTGGCGCTGTTCCTGCGCCAGGTTCCACTCGACCTGTTGATCCTGCTCGACGGCAAGGGTCAGACGTCGAAGCAATGGAACGCGCGCGGCCTGCCGACGACGGTGGTCGTCGACGCCGAGGGCCGGGTGCGTCACCACATCCCCGGCATGCGCAACTGGGACAGCGAGGCGGTGGCCGAGGCGCTGCGCGCGCTGCTCCCCGACGTCGCCCCGCCTCCCGCGTTGCAGCGCGCCGCAGCCGGCGGCTGAGCCACGTTTGCTGGTGTAGAATCGGCCGTTCGGCGGCGGAGATTCCCTGTGGAGCAGTTTCGCGGAACGACCATTCTCTCGGTGCGGCGCCACGGCCAGGTGGTGGTCGGCGGCGACGGCCAGGTGACGCTCGGCCAGACGGTGCTCAAGGGCAACGCGCGCAAGGTGCGCCGGCTCTACGACGGCAAGGTGCTGGCCGGGTTCGCCGGCGGCACCGCCGACGCCTTCACGCTGTTCGAGCGCTTCGAGGCCAAGCTGGAGCATCACAGCGGCCAGCTGGCCCGTGCCGCCGTGGAACTGGCCAAGGACTGGCGCACCGACCGGCTGCTGCGCCGCCTCGAGGCGATGCTGTGCGTGGCCGACGCCAAACAGTCGCTGATCGTCTCCGGCAACGGCGACGTGGTCGAGCCGGAGCACGCGCTGATGGCGATCGGCTCCGGTGGGGCCTTCGCGCAGGCCGCGGCACGCGCCCTGCTCGACAACACCGACCTCTCCGCACGCGAGATCGTCGAGAAGGCGCTCGGCATCGCTGCCGACATCTGCGTCTACACCAACCGCCACCTGACGGTCGAAGAGCTGGCCTGCGATTAAGCACCCGTGAACGGATTACCGCGCCGGCTGCGACACCCTCCACCCGCCCAAGGCTGCAGTGCGGGGGCCCCGGCATTGGCTCACGCAGCCATGCCACGCGGGTGCCCCCTCCACGGACGCTGATCCCATGACCCAGATGACCCCGCGCGAGATCGTCCAGGAGCTGGACAAGCACATCGTCGGCCAGACGCGGGCCAAGCGCGCGGTGGCCATCGCGCTGCGCAACCGCTGGCGGCGCAGCCAGCTGCCACCGGAGCTGGCGCGCGAGGTGACACCGAAGAACATCCTGATGATCGGCCCGACCGGGGTCGGCAAGACAGAGATCGCGCGGCGCCTGGCGCACCTCGCGCGCGCGCCGTTCATCAAGGTCGAGGCGACCAAGTTCACCGAGGTGGGCTACGTCGGCCGCGACGTCGAGTCGATCGTGCGCGACCTCGCCGACGCGGCGGTCAAGCTGATGCGCGAGGAGGAGATGGCCAAGGTGCGCCACCGCGCCGAGGACGCCGCCGAGGAGCGCATCCTCGACGCCCTGCTGCCGTCGGCGCGACGCTACGGCGACGAGGTGGCCAGCGACGACGGCGCCGAGACGCGGCAGAAGTTCCGCAAGATGCTGCGCGAGGGCAAGCTCGGCGACCGCGAGATCGAGATCGAGGTCAGCGCCGCGCCGCTCGGCGTCGAGATCATGGCCCCGCCCGGGATGGAGGAACTGACCAGCCAGTTGCAGGGCATGTTCCAGAACCTGGCCGGCGGCCGCACCAAGACGCGCAAGCTGCGCGTGCGCGACGCCCTCAAGCTCCTCGGCGACGAGGAGGCGGCGAAGATGGTCAACGACGACGAGGTCAAGCTGCGCGCGCTGACCGCGGTCGAGAACCACGGCATCGTGTTCCTCGACGAGATCGACAAGGTGGCCAAGCGCGGCGAGGGCAGCGGCCCCGACGTCTCCCGGGAGGGCGTGCAGCGCGACCTGCTGCCGCTGGTCGAGGGGTGCACGGTCAGCACCAAGTACGGCATGGTGCGCACCGACCACATCCTGTTCATCGCCTCGGGCGCATTCCACGTCGCCAAGCCGTCGGACCTGGTGCCCGAGCTGCAGGGCCGGTTGCCGATCCGCGTCGAGCTCGACGCGCTCAACACCGCCGACTTCGTGCGCATCCTGACCGAGCCCGACGCCTCGCTGACCGAGCAGTACGCGGCGCTGATGGCCACCGACGGCCTGGCGCTGACCTTCACCGACGACGGCGTGCGCCGCCTCGCCGAGCTCGCCTGGCAGGTCAACGAGCAGACCGAGAACATCGGTGCGCGCCGCCTGCACACCGTGCTGGAACGGCTGCTGGAGTCGGTCGCGTTCGAGGCCTGCGACCGCGCCGGGCAGAACGTCACCGTCGACGCCGCCTACGTCGACGCCCAGCTCGCGGACCTGGTCGGCGACACCGACCTGAGTCGTTATATCCTCTGACGCCCAACGGAGCCCCGTGATGAGTGCCTCCCCCCGCCCGACCGAGATCAAGCTGCACAAGAAGGTGCGCGTGCTCGAGATCGCCTTCGACGACGGCGAGCGCTTCGAGTACCCGTGCGAGTACCTGCGCGTCTTCTCGCCGTCGGCCGAGGTGCGCGGCCACGCCCCGGGGCAGGAGACGCTGCAGGTCGGCAAGGAGGAGGTCGGCATCGAGGCGATCGAGCCGGTCGGCCACTACGCCGTAACGCTGCGCTTCGACGACGGTCACGATACAGGGATCTACAACTGGGAGCTGCTCTACGACCTCGGCAAGCACTACGCCGAATACTGGCAGCGCTACCTCGGCGCCCTCGCCGACGCCGGCCACACGCGCAAGACCCCGAAGCCCGACGCATGACCCGCCCCGACCCCAACAACGAAACCATCGACTTCGGCTTCGAGAAGGTCCACCGCGACGAGAAGGCGCGGCGCGTCGGTGCGGTGTTCGATTCCGTCGCCTCGCGTTACGACCTGATGAACGACCTGATGTCGCTCGGCATCCATCGCGCGTGGAAGCAGTTCACGCTGCAGGTGTGCGCGGTGGCCGCGGGCCAACGGGTGCTCGACGTCGCCGGCGGCAGCGGCGACCTGGCGCTGGCGTTCACCTCCCGGGTCGGCGCTTCCGGCAGGGTGATCCTGAGCGACATCAACGCCGCGATGCTCGAGGTCGGCCGCGACAAGCTCACCGACCGCGGCGCGGTCGGCAACGTCGACTTCGTGCAGGCCGACGCCGAACGGCTGCCGTTCGCCGAACAGAGCTTCGACTGCGTGACCATCGCCTTCGGCCTGCGCAACGTCACCGACAAGCCGGCGGCGCTCGCCTCGATGGCCCGCGTGCTGCGCCCGGGCGGTCGGCTGGTGGTCCTGGAGTTCTCGCATCCGACGGTGCCGCTGCTCAAGCCGCTCTACGACCTCTACTCCTTCGCCGTGCTGCCGACGCTCGGCCGGCTGGTCGCCGGAGACGCCGACAGCTACCAGTACCTCGCCGAGTCGATCCGCATGCACCCCGACCAGGCGACCCTGGTCGGCATGATGGAGGAGGCGGGCCTCGAACGCTGCGAGTACTTCGATCTCAGCGGCGGCATCGTCGCCGTGCACCGCGGCTTCCGGCCGTGACGCGGCCCGGGCGACGGAGCGCCTGAGCGTGCTGCGACCCTCCGAGGCATGGCGCCTCGCCCACATCAGCTGGGTGCTGCTGCGCTTCGGCCTCGACGACCTAGTACTGGCCACCCACCTGCTGCGCCCGCTGCGCTTCGTGCGCTACCTGACGCCGTGGTACTGGGTGCGCGGCGAGCTCGGCCCGCGCGGGGAACGCATCCGCCTGGCCCTGGAGGCGTTGGGGCCGATCTTCGTCAAGTTCGGCCAGCTGCTCTCGACGCACCGCGA
>JBFIFF010000061.1:0-8545 GCA_041602955.1 Gammaproteobacteria bacterium
CCTTCCCGAACGCGAGGAGCAGGTGCGCGAGGTGGTTCGGGTGTGCGCCCAGGCCGGGGTGCCGGTGGTGGCGCGAGGTGCCGGCACCGGGCTATCCGGGGGCGCCCTGCCGCTTTGCGAAGGCGTGCTGCTCAGCCTCGCGCGGCTCAACCGCATCCTCGCCGTGGACCCGCTCAACCGCACCGCGCGCGTGCAGCCCGGGGTGCGCAACCTGGCGATCAGCGATGCGGCCAAGCCGCACGGCCTCTACTACGCTCCCGACCCCTCGTCGCAGATCATCTGCTCCATCGGCGGCAATGTCGCCGAGAACGCCGGCGGCGTGCACTGCCTGAAGTACGGCCTGACGGTCCACAACATCCTCGCCGTCGAACTGCTGACCATCGACGGCGAGCGGCTCAGGCTGGGCGGCGACGCCCCCGACGCGCCCGGCTACGACCTGCTGGCGCTGGTGATCGGCTCCGAGGGGATGCTCGGGGTGGTCACCGAGATCACCGTCAAGCTGCTGCCGCTGCCGGCCTGCGCGCGCGTGGTGCTTGGCGCCTTCGGCTCGATCCCGGCCGCCGGCGACGCGGTCAGCCGCATCATCGCCGCCGGCATCACGCCGGGTGGTCTCGAGATGATGGACGGCCCGGCGATCCAGGCCGCCGAGGATTTCGTCCACGCCGGCTACCCGACCGACGCCGCGGCGATCCTGCTGTGCGAGCTCGACGGCACCGTCGAGGAAGTCGACGCACAGATCGACCAGGTGCGTGAACTGATGGAGGGCTGCGGGGCCAGCGAGGTGCGCGTGGCCCGCGACGAGAAGGAGCGCGCGGCGTTCTGGTCCGGACGCAAGAACGCCTTCCCGGCGGTCGGGCGCATCTCCCCCGACTACTACTGCATGGACGGCACCATCCCGCGCCGCCACCTCGCCCGCGTCCTCGAGGGCATCAGCGCGCTGTCCGCGGAGTACGGCCTGCCGGTGGCCAACGTCTTCCACGCCGGCGACGGCAACCTCCACCCGTTGATCCTCTACGACGCCAACAAGCCGGGCGAGCTCGAACGCACCGAGGCGTTCGGCGGCAAGATCCTCGAGCTGTGCGTCGAGGTGGGCGGCACCATCACCGGCGAGCACGGCGTCGGGATGGAGAAGATCAACCAGATGTGCGTCCAGTTCAGCCCCGCCGAACTCGACCAGTTCCACGCCGTCAAGGCGGCCATCGATCCCGACGGGCTGCTCAACCCGGGCAAGGCGATCCCGTCGAGCGCCCGCTGCTCGGAGCTCGGCGGCATGCACGTCCATGGCGGGCAGCTGCCGTTCCCCGACATCGAGCGCTTCTGACGTGGCCACGGGACGCGACCGCACAGAGGAACTGGCCGAGGCCGTCGCCGCAGCCGCCCGCGAAGGCACCCCCCTGCGCCCGGTCGGCGGCGACACCAAGCGCGCCCTCGGCCGCGCGGTCGAGGCCACGCCGCTGAGCCTCGACGGTCATGCCGGGATCGTCGAGTACGAACCGACCGAGCTGGTGGTCACCGCGCGCGCCGGGACCCCGCTCGCCGACCTCGAAGCGGCACTGGCCGAGCGCGGCCAGATGCTCGGCTTCGAGCCCCCGCACCTCGGTCCCGGGGCCACCCTCGGCGGCACGGTCGCCTGCGGCCTGTCGGGCCCCCGCCGCCCCTACGCCGGCGCGGCGCGCGACTTCGTGCTCGGCACGCGCCTCCTCAACGGGCGCGGCGCGGCACTGCGCTTCGGCGGCCAGGTGATCAAGAACGTCGCCGGCTACGACCTCTCCCGGCTGATGGCCGGTGCGCAGGGCACCCTCGGCGTGCTGCTCGAGGTGTCGCTGCGCGTGCTCCCGCTCCCCGGCTGCGAGGTGACCCTGGTGCAGGAGCGCTCGGCCGGCGACGCCCTCGACGCGGTCAACCGCTGGGCCGCGCGCCCGCTGCCGATCAGCGCCGCGTGCCACGACGGCGAGCGGTTGAGGGTGCGTCTGTCGGGCACCGAGGCCGGGGTCCGTGCCGCCGTGGCCGAGCTGGGTGGCGAGCCCGACCGTGATGGCGCGCACTGGTGGCGCGACCTGCGCGAGCGCGCTCTGCCCTTCTTCGCCGGCGAAGGACCGTGCTGGCGGCTGGCCGTGGCGCCCGCCGCCGCGCTGCACGACCTGCCCGGCCGCTGGCTGCTCGACTGGGGTGGCGCCCAGCGCTGGCTGCGCAGCGACGCGCCGGCCGACGCCATCCGTGCCGCGGCCCGTGCCGCGGGCGGGCACGCCACGCGGATCGATGCCGCGGCCGACGCCGCCGGGCCCTTCCAGCCGCTGCCCGCGCCCCTGTTCGCCTTGCACCAGCGGCTCAAGGCGGCGCTCGACCCGCACGGCATCCTCAACCCGGGCCGGCTCTACACCGGGCTCTGAGACGCGCCGTGCAGACCCGCATCGCCGACGAGTTCAGCGCCTCCCCCGCGGTGCAGGCGGTCGAGGGCATCCTGCGCAACTGCGTCCATTGCGGTTTCTGCCTCGCCACCTGCCCGACCTACCAACTGCTCGGCAACGAGCTCGACAGCCCGCGCGGGCGCATCTACCTGATCAAGCAACTGCTCGAGGGCCGGGAGGTCGGCGCGGCCACGCGCACCCACCTCGACCGCTGCCTCACCTGTCGCAGCTGCGAGACCACCTGTCCTTCGGGCGTGACCTACGGCCGCCTGCTCGACCTCGGCCGCGAGCTGGTCGAGACGCGCGTACCGCGCCCGGCCACCGAGCGCGCGTTCCGCCGCCTGCTGCGCTTCGCGCTGGTCGACCGCGACCGCTTCCGCCTGCTCGCCCGCATCGGCACGGCGTTCCGCGCCCTCGTCCCGGCGCGGCTGCGCACGGGACTGCCGGCCCATGGCCTCCCATCCGCCTTGCCACGGCCGCAGATCGCGGCCCCCGCACGCACCGTGCTGCTGCTCGAAGGCTGCGTGCAGCCGACCCTGCGCCCGTCGATCGACCATGCCGCGACGACCCTGCTGGCGCGTCTCGGCGTGGCCACGCGCACGGTCGCGCGGGCCGGCTGCTGCGGGGCAATCGACCACCACATGGCCGCTCCGGGGGACGCGCTAGCACGCGTGCGGCAGAACGTCGACGCCTGGTACCCGGAGCTCGAGGCCGGCGCCGACGCGCTGCTGATCACCGCCAGCGGCTGTGGGGCGATGGTCAAGGAGTACGGCCACCTGCTGCGCGACGACCCGGCCTACGCCGCGCGCGCGACGCGGGTCGCGGCGGCGGCGCGCGATCCAGCCGAGCTGTTCGGCGAACTCGACCTCGCCCCGCTCGGGCGGCCCGGCGCCGGACGCCGCATCGCCTTCCATGCCCCGTGCACGCTGCAGCACGGGCAGAAGCTGCCCGGCGTGACCGAGACGCTGCTGACCGGACTGGGCTTCGATCTCGTCCCGGTCGCCAACGCCCATCTGTGCTGCGGCTCGGCCGGCACCTACGCGGTGCTGCAGCCGGAACTCTCCTCGCGCCTGCGTGCCGACAAGCTCGCCAGCCTCGAGGCCGGCGCGCCGGAACTGATCGCCACCGCCAACATCGGCTGCCTGCACCACCTCGAGGCCGGCACCGGCACCCGGGTGGTCCACTGGCTGGAACTGCTCGCCGAAACCCTCGCGGACTGAACCCTCAGGGCAGCGGCAGCGAGGTGCGGTCGACCACCCGACGCAGGACGAAGCTCGATTGCACCCCGGTCACGCCTTCGATGCGGGTGATCCGGTTGAGCAGCAGTTCCTGGTAGGCGTCCATGTCGCGCACCACCACCTTGAGCTGGTAGTCCGCCTCGCGGCCGGTGATCAGGAGGCACTCGAGCACCTCCGGCAGCTCGGCGACGATGGCATCGAAGCGCGCGAAGCGCTCCGGTGTGTGGCGGTCCATCGAGATGCTCAGCAGCGCCATCAGGGTCAGGCCGAGCCGGCGCGCGTCGAGCAACGCCCGGTAGCCGGCGATCACCCCCGCCTCCTCGAGTGCGCGCACCCGGCGCAGGCACGGCGACGGCGACAGGCCGATGCGCTCGGCCAGCTCGAGGTTGGTCAGTCGCCCGTCGTGCTGCAGCTCCTCGAGGATGCGCCGGTCGTAGCGGTCTAGGCGCGGCGTTTCGGTCTTTCCAGACATTATATGCTCGTTATAAATACTAATTTAGTCTTTTATTGCTCTATATAGCCTGTATGAGGGCGTATTCGCAATCACTTTTCGCGCCACGCTGCCTATTCTATGCCTGTCCGCCACGAGCGGACGTGCCTCGGCATCCGCCCACCCGGCGACGTGCTAGGGGACCGGGCTCACGAGGCCCGGTTCGGCGGGCCTCCACCCAGGGCCGGCCTTCCGGACGAGGCCAATTCACCGCAACCGGAGCAGACCGATGGCCTTCGATCACCGCAAGTACCGCCCGGCACCGCGGGTGCCGCTGACCGACCGCCAGTGGCCCGACCGGGTCCTCGAGCGCGCCCCGCGCTGGGCCAGCGTCGACCTCCGCGACGGCAACCAGGCCCTGCTCGAGCCGATGGGCGTCAGCGAGAAGCGGCGCCTGTGGGACCTGCTGGTACGGCTCGGCTTCAAGGAGATCGAGGTCGGCTTCCCGTCGGCGAGCCGCCCCGACCACGATTTCCTGCGCTGGCTGATCGAGGAGGAGCGCATCCCCGACGACGTCACCGTGCAGGTGCTGGTGCAGGCCCGCGAGGAACTGATCGAGCGGACCTTCGACACCCTGCGCGGCGTGCACCGCGCCAACGTGCATGTCTACAACTCGACCTCCACGGTGCAACGCGAGCGGGTGTTCGACCTCGACCGCGAAGGGATTAAGCGCATCGCGGTCAACGGCGCCGAGTTGCTGCGCCGCCAGGCCGACCGCCATCCTGGCGTCGATTGGGTCTTCCAGTACTCACCGGAGAGCTTCACCAGCACCGAGCCCGATTACGCCGTGGAGGTGTGCGCGGCGGTGATGGAGGTCTGGCAGCCGACCGCCGAGGCGCCGTGCATCATCAACCTGCCGGCGACGGTCGAGGTGGCGACGCCGAACCTCTTCGCCGACCAGATCGAGTACTTCTCGCGCCACATCCCGAACCGCGACGCGGTGGTGCTGTCGGTGCACACCCACAACGATCGCGGCTGCGCCGTCGCCGCCGGCGAGCTGGCCCTGCTGGCCGGCGCCGAGCGGGTCGAGGGCACGCTGCTCGGCAACGGCGAACGCACCGGCAACATGGACATCGTCACCATGGCGATGAACCTCTACAGCCAGGGCATCGACCCCGGCCTCGACCTCAGCCGCCCGGACGAGATCATCCAGGTCTACACCGAGTGCACGCAGATGCCGGTGCATCCGCGCCACCCGTGGGTCGGCGAGCTGGTCTACACCGCCTTCTCCGGCAGTCACCAGGACGCCATCCGCAAGAGCCTGGCCCGCCAGCAGATCGCGGAGCCGTGGCAGGTGGCCTACCTGCCGATCGACCCGCGCGATCTCGGTCGCGACTACCAGGCGGTGATCCGCGTCAACAGCCAGTCCGGCAAGGGTGGCGTCGCGTTCGTGCTCGAGCGCGACTTCGGCCTGACCCTGCCGCGCTGGCTGCAGGTCGAACTGGCGCAGGTGGTGCAGCAGGTCAGCGAGCAGCGCGGCGGCGAGGTCGATGGCCCGGCGATCCACCGCCTGTTCCGCGAGCACTTCGTCGCCGACCAGTCGCCGGGTCGCCTGCTCGGCTACCAGCTCAGCCGCAACGGCCACGACGTCATCGAGGCCCACGTCGTCGATCACGACCGCGAACGGACCCTGCACGGCGAGGGGGTCGGCGCCATCGCCGCGTTCGTCGACGCCTGGTCGCGCCACAGCGGGCACACCATCAGCGTGGTCGACTACAGCGAGCACGCGATCGGCGGCGGCACCGACGCCGAGGCCGCGGCCTACGTCCAGCTCAACGTCGACGGCCGCCGCGCCAGCGGGGCGGCGTTCGACCGTGACACCGTCAGCGCCTCGTTGCGCGCGGTGCTGTCGGCGCTGAACCGGGCCGCGACGACGAGCGCCCGGGCCGCCTAGGGCAGGGCAAGGCCGGCCGCGCCGACCGCGTCGAGCAGCACCGCCTCGGCATCCTCCGGCAGCGCGACCAGCGGCGGCCGTACGCGCCGCCAGCCGGCCGTGCCGTGAATGCGGGCCAGCAACGCCTTGACCGCAGGGATCACCGGGTGCGCCTGGACCGCGCGCCGCACGGCCCCGGCGCGCGCCTGCAGGGCATCGGCCTGCGCCTCCTGCCAACCGGCGTAGATCGCGCGGATCCCGGCCGGGTTGACGTTGCCGGTGGCGGTGATGCAGCCGGCCGCGCCGTGACGCAGGCCCTGGAGCAGGAACGCCTCCGAGCCGGGGAAGATCGCCAGCTGCGGGTACTCGGCGAGCAGCCGTGCGGTGTGTTCCCAGTCGCCCGAACTGTCCTTGACCCCGGCCAGTGTGCCCGGGTAGCGCGAGGCCAGCCGGCCGAGCAGCGTCGATGGGATGCCCACCTGGGCGACCGGCGGGATGTGGTAGAGGTAGAGGCGCAGGCGCGCGTCGCCGACCCGCTCGATCACCTCGGCGAAGAAGGCGCAGAGCCCCTCCTCGGCGACCCCCTTGTAGTAGAACGGCGGCAGCATCAGCACCCCGCCGCAGCCTAGGCCGACCGCGTGGGCCGACAGCCGCGCCGCGTCGGTCAGCGCACAGGCGCCGGTGCCGGGCATCAGGCGCTGTGCCGGGATGCCCGCCTCCACCACCGCCTCGAGCAGGGCCATGCGCTCGTCGCCGCCGAGCGAGTTGGCCTCGCTGGTGGTGCCGAACAGGGCGAGGCCGTCGGCCCCCTGCTCGAGCAGCCAGCGGCAGTGCGCGATCAGCGCCGTGCGGTCCGGGGCAAGGTCGTCGCCGAACGGCGTCGCCACCGGGACCAGGACGCCGCGAAAACCGTCGTGTTGCATGCCTCGCCTCCCGGACGCTCGAAGGTGCCGGGGGATGCTAGCGTCCGCCAGCGGGCGGCGCCAGCCTGGTGTGCCGCCACGAGCGCTCAGGTCGCGAGCAGCGCCTCGATCCGGCGCACTGCCGGCGCCGGGTCGTTGTAGTCGTGCGCCACCCAGTGGGCGCCCCCCGGCGTGACCAGCACCAGGGTCGGGAAACTGTCGACGCCGAGCGCCCGTGCCTCCGCGATCTGCCGTTCCACCTCGGCCTGCGTCGCCGGGTCGGCGAGGTCCGCGGCGAAGCGCTGGCGGTCGAGACCGAGCTCGCCCGCCAGGTCCAGCAGCGTGGCGTCGTCGGACGGGTTGCGCGCCTCGAGGTAGTAGGCGCGCTGGATGGCGTGCACCATCGCCTCGTCCCGCGCGACACCCTGCCGTGCCGCGGCGACCACCGCGCGGCACGCCGGGTAGGTCGCGCGACGTGGGGCGCAATCGCTCCAGAAGGCGAAGTTGAACTCGGTACCCGGGACCACCTGCTGGATGCGTCTCCAGGTGGCCTGCAGGCCGTCACGCATCGCGTCGGGCATCGGGCGGTCGGTGTCGGGAGCCAGGCCGCCGAGCAGGCGTCGCACCGCGACCCCGGGCGGAAGCGACGCGAGGATGCGCTCCCAGGTGGGCCGGAAGGCCCAGCACCAGCTGCACATGGGGTCGTGAACGTGGACGAGCGTGACCTGCATCAAGGGCTCCCGGGCCATGCTCCGGCGCGCTTGCACCGCCGGCTATAATGCCGCGCATTCCATTCGGGATAGTACCCCATGCCCCGTGCCCCGCTCGATTACAACGCCACCCTCATCGAGCGCCACCAGATCACGCCACGTCTGGCGGTGTTTCGCGTGCGCCCGGATGCCGGGGATTACGCCTTCGTCGCCGGGCAGTACACCGTGGTCGGGCTCAAGGCGGGCGAACCGCGACTGCCCGATGCGGACGCCGAGGAAGCCGAGGTCTCCGACCCGGACCGGATGATCCGCCGGCCCTACTCGATCTGCTCCTCGGTGCACCAGCCTGAGGCCCTGGAGTTCTACATCTCCCTGCTCAGCGGCGGAGAACTCACCCCGCGGCTGTTCAACCTCCAGCCCGGGGCACGGCTCTACCTCGGCGGCCAGGCGCGCGGCACGCTGACCCTCGAGGGCGTGCCGGCCGAGTGCAACGTGCTGCTGGTCGCCACCGGGACCGGGCTCGGCCCCTACGTCAGTATGTTGCGCAGCCATGCCCGCGACTTCCCGGCGCAACAGATCGGCGTCATCCAGGGCGCCAGCTACAGCCGCGACCTCGGCTACCTGGCCGAACTCACCCACTACGCCAGCGAGCTGCCGAACCTGCACTACCTGCCGACCGTCTCCCGGCCCGAGCTCGACCCGGAGTGGCAGGGGCCCACCGGCCGCGTGCAGCACTGGATCTGGTCGGGCGACTTCTCCCGCCGTTTCGGCTTCCCGCTGGCGCCACGCGTGACCCACGTGTTCCTGTGCGGCAACCCGGAGATGATCCTCGAGACGCAGGAGCTGCTGCTTGGGCGGGGCTTCACCCTGGACGCCAGGGGCGTCGAGGGCGACCTGCACGTCGAGAAGTACTGGTAGCCGGGC